>JBDKVB010000105.1 GCA_039679385.1 Armatimonadia bacterium
GCCCGACCTTGTCTCAACCTTCGCCCGCACGGTCATTCCGGTGATGGTGCGGATGACGCCGGTCCCGAACTTGAGCGGCACTCGGAACTCCTCGTCGGTGAAGGTCGGTTCTACCTCAAGAAGGCGAATGTCTGACTGCACGAGAAATCACCTTTGCGATGTCGGATTCGTGTTGGCACCAACCTAATTCCCCACAGGCAGCCCCAGACCTTGCCGCCCATACCAGGGGGCAGGGACGTCGCCGCATGTCCCCGGGGGATCCGAAGCGCACCGGCTTCCGGCTGAGCACGCTTCTCTCCCGCTCCTGGCTGGCCTTGGTGCTGCTGTGTGCCCTATGTTGCGCCGATGAGCCGGCTAGTCTCGCGCCGGTTGCCGTCTGCGGTCGTGCCCTGGCGCCTCCGACCATCGACGGCAACCTCAACGAGCCGGCCTGGCGTAACGCCGCGATGTTGGCCCCCTTCGTCCTCGTCGCCACCCATGAGCTACCGACGCAGGCCACGACCTGCCGGGTCATGCGCGATGCCACGCGCATCTACCTCGGCTTCGACTGCTCCGAGGCGAAGATGCCGTCGCTATCCATGGTTACCACCGAGCGTGACGATGCCCACGCCTGGATGGACGACTGCGTGCATGTCTTCCTCGCGCCTCTCGACCCGCGCCACACCTACTATCACTTTGTGGTGACCGCCAACAACACCGTCTTCGATGAGAGGGCGCTGGAGGACGGCCAGGAGCGCCAGCCCTGGTGGAACGCCGACGTGGTCACAGCCACCCGTCGCGGCACCGACCACTGGACCTGCGAGATGTCCATCCTCCTGGAAGACCTCTATGAGGGACAGCCGCCGCAGGATAGCTGGTGGTTCAGCGCCTCGCGGGCCGAGCATCCCCACGCTGAGTGGTCCAGTTGGTCCCTGCTGAATGCCGGCTTCCACGAGTTTACGAACTTCGGCCACTTGCTGTGGACCGACGAACCCACGGTCACCAGCCTTGAGTTGCCCGCGCCCTTTGTCGGACGCAACGAGTACCGCATCAGCCTCGGCCAGGCCTCACGCAGCTACATCACCGAGCTCCAGGTCATCCGTGACTTCCAGGTGTTCCCAAAGCTCCCGCTGCGTATGACCGGCGGGGCAAGCGCCTCCTACGGCTATGATCTCCAGGAAGAGGGCGACGCCGCTGTTCGTCTGATTGTACGCCGCGAAGACAGCCACGATCTGCTCTACGCCAGCCCGCCGGTGTCCTTCTCCGTGCCCCGTGTGCGTGGCCTGGTCGAGGAGATGGGTGCTCGGCTGGCCTCGGCAGCCTTCACGGTGTCCGCCGCTCCCGATAGCCCCTTGCGGCGCCAGGTGACTGGCGAAGTCAGCCGCCTGCGAGACGAAACTCGTGCCCTCGGAGTGGCCGCCGACAAGCTCGCCCGCAGCGCCAGGGTTCCTCGCGATCGCTGGGAGGAGCTCCATCGCCGTGCGGCGACCCTTGCCCCGCAGGCACGAATCGCGGAGCTGAGAGGTCTGCTCGTATCCAGGGGTGCCGGCAGCATGCCCAGCTTCGGCCTGGGTGTCGCCAACTCCCTGCAGAAGCTATCACCGCAGGACGTGGGGTATTCCCTGTCTGACGAGCTACAACTGCACTCCTGTCGACAGGAGCGTGAGTCCGGTCAGGTCGTCGTCGTCTCGGTCGGGAAGCCGGTCAAGAACGCCAGGGTGCAGTGGACAGGCCTGCGCGGACCGGGCGACGCCCGCATCGACCACGACGCCATTGAGATCCACCGGGTCGGCTGGGTCAACACCCGGCAGCCGCTCTACCAGGTAGAGAGGGTCGGACGCTGGCCGGATCCGCTGCTTCCGCCGGAGCCCTTCGACGTGCCCGCCCAGGAGATACAACCCCTGTGGGTAACCGTCACCGTGCCCGCCGATGCAGTGCCGGGGCAGTACACCGGAACTCTCACCGTTACCGCCGAGGGCGACGCCCCGCAGACCGTGAAGCTCTCCCTTGAGGTCTGGGACATCCAGCTTCCGCTCCATGGCAAGTTCCGCACCGGCTTCGGCACCGTCATCCGTGGCGACGCCAGCCAATGGTATGGCCTGCGGGGCGACCCGCCGGAGGACTTCCGCCACAAGTTCTACAGCGTCCTGCTGCGCAACCGCATCAATCCGGCCAGCCTGTACATCCAGGAGGTCTGGCCGCTGTGGAGCGACTTCGACTGGTGCTATGAGCGGGGTCTCAATGCGCTGAGTCTGGGGAGCCTGCAAGTCGCCGACACGCGACGCCTGATGGACATGGCCGAGATCGCAGAGCGCCTCAAGCAGCGGAACCTGCTCGACATGGCCTACGTGTACGGCTATGGCGACCTGTCCGAGGAAGAGGTGGGCCTGGCGCGCGAGGGCTTCAGCAAGGTGCGACGCGCTCTCCCTGGTCTGCGTCGAGCTAGCCCGGTGGCGCCGAACAAGGCCCTGTGGAACTACGTGAACCTCTGGGGAACGCTGACCTCGGAGTTCGACCCGGTCAGCGCTGCTCGTCGTCAGCGCCTGGGCGAGGACATCTGGTGGTACGTCTGCTGCGGCCCACGGCACCCCTACGCCAACTTCTTCATCGACTACCCGGCCACCGACGCGCGGACCCTCTTCTGGGCCGCCTACAAGTACGGCATCAGCGGCTTCTTCTACTACGAGGTCGCCATGTGGGCCTCGAACATGCTGACGCAGGACATCGGTGACCCGAGCATCGTCATCCATGAAGACCCGGCCGCCCTGGAAGCGATCAAGGACGGCCACCGATGGCCTGACGTGCCCTGGAACTCCTATACCTTCAGCCGCTACAACGGGGACGGTCTGCTGATCTACCCGGGGCCGAACGAGACGCCGCTGCCGAGTCTGCGGCTGGAGGTGATCCGCGATGGCATCGAGGATTACGAGTTGTTGGCTCTGCTCGAGGGCCTGGCACGCAAGCTGAAGACTCTCGACCCCCAGGGCGCCCACGCCTACCTGGTCGATGAGGCCATGCGGCTTGCAGCAGTCAGCCCCCAGGTGGTGCGCGACCTCACCCACTTCACCTCCGATCCCAACGTGATCGCCGGCGAGCGCGAACGTGTCGCGAACCAGGTGCTCCGCTTGCAGCGCGTGGTGTCACAGCTCGAGGAAGAGCGCGCTCAACAGCCCTGACGCACGCCCCTCCCAAGTGACCGCACATACACAACAGGCGGCACCCCACTGGGGGAGTGCCGCCGAAAGATACTGCCGAGACGACGGGGATCCAGACCTGAGGACTAGCCCTTGGTGGCCTGAAGTGCCGCTGCGCGCTTCATAAGACGTGACTTCCGCCGTGCGGCCGCACCCTTATGGAGGATGTTGCGCTTGGCAGCCTTGTCGATAGCCTTCTGCGCCGCGGCCATGGCAGCCGCCAGATCCTCGGCGCTACCTGCCTTGGCAACGTCCAGCGCCGCACGGGAGGCCAGCTTGATGGCCTTCTTCTTGGCGCGGTTCTGATCCCGCCTCTTGAGCGACTGTCGCAGAGCCTTCCTGGATGACGGAAGCTGTGGCATGAGACCTCTCCCATCCGACGCAATTCGAACCAAGCCCCCTAGGGACAATAAGCCGCCGGCTCTGTTGCCTCCGGCGCCCCTGGTTGCTCGGTAGCACGTGGCCTGTAAGTGGGTCGTAATATAACACAAACCTCGCCCCAACGCAAGGTTTCGCGACCTTCGGGCAGGACAAGGGGCTCCCGGCGGGGAATAGACCGTACCAGCCGCAGGTGACCTCCGCCGCCGGTCTGCGGCGCGAGTCCATCTCTGACGCCTGAACCAGAGGGCGTCGGCAGGCGTCCCCACAGACACAAGAGGCTTCGCCGGGCTGTGTCTCTCTTGCCGCACGGCCCTTATAGTGACGAGGGGTGAGACGATGTCCCTACGAAAGCTGCTGCCCATCTTCTGTCTTCTGACCGTGGTGAGTGTGGCCGTCGCCCAGGAAGCGCCCACCTCAGCAGGACCAAAGGGCTACCGGTTCCTCCGGACCATCGGTGCTGCCGGAGCTGGAGCCCTCGACCGCGTGCTTGATCTCACCGCAGACAAGTACGGCAACCTCTATGTCGTCCAGAACCCCGGAAGCTCCACCTTCCGCATCGATATCTTCCAGCGCAAGGGCACCTTCTACGGCAACTTCATGGAGAGCGCCGAGGAAACCGAGGCCGAGACCGCTGCCGCCGCCAAGGACGCGAAGGCCAAGCCTGGCGAGATCCGTCGCCCGAGCTGCATCGCCACCGACAAGGACGACCGCTTGCTGATCGGCACTGAAGCCGACGGCGTCCTCGTCTTCGATGCGGAGGGCAGCTTCAGCAGCAAGCTCGGCGAGGGCCAGGGACTGACCAAGATCCGTGCCTTGCGCACCGATCCTGCCGGCAACGTCTACGTGTCTGCGCCCTCACGGACCTCCTCACTCTTCCGCTATGACTCCTCCGGGAAGCTCACCCTTGAGTACCCCCGGGAAGCCGTTCGCCAGGCTCCGGAGTCGATCGCGGTGGACGAGAAGGGCTTCGTCTACCTCGTCGATTCAGAGGCCGGAATCGTGCGCATCACCCCGGAGGGCAAGCGCGACCCGGCCTACAAATCGCCCATACCCGGCTATGTGACCCGCGATGACGTGGCGGGCATCCGCCTGGCCTGCGACGCCAAGGGCAATGTCGTGGCTGCCTATCCTTCGAGCCGCCAGGGAGGCTCCTTCGTCGCCGTCCTGACCCCGCAGGGCACGGTGGCACAGAAGGCCAAGCAGATCCCCGGAACCGTCGAAGCCGCCCTGGGGACTCCCGACGGTTTCGCCTACATCGCCGCTGAAGGCCTCTTCTCTCAGAACCCGGCCATGGCCCGGCAGGCGCGCATCACCCGGGTCATGCTCTACAAATCCGATGGCACCGAAGTCCTCCGCTACGGCGCCGACGCCATGCCCGGACGTTTCGGCAAGATCGCTTGCCTGGCTCCCATATCCTCAGCTCTTGGCGGCGACCTGATCGTCCTCGACCGCACCGGCGTCATGCATCAGATGACCAAAGACGGCCAGGCGAGAGGCATTTTCGCCCATGCCTGGCCCTGTATCGTCGTTGTCGGCCCCGACCGTGGCGCCTTCCAGATCACCGGCGCGCAGTTCAACCTGCTGAGCTTCCGCGGCAAGCGCACCAAGTGGCAGACCCTCCGAGCCGCGGAGACCGGTGGCAGCGCCGTCCGTGTCACCGACGCCGTGGCCGACTTCGCGACCCAGACCCTCTACTGCGTCGACCAGGCCTCCCAGCGTATCGTCAAGCTGGATTTCGACTTCAACTACAAGGGCGAGATCCGCACCTTCGGCACCAACGACAAGTTCCGCTATCCCTCCGGCGTGGCACTCTCGCCGGACGGCAACACCCTCTATGTCACCGAGTTCGGCGGCACGCAGCGTCTCCTCGCGCTTGACGCCAAGGCCGGCTCCCTCAAGTCTGAGCTGGCCAAGGGGCTGCAGGCACCGATGGTGCCCCGGGTAGGTCCGGATGGCGGCATCTTCGTCGTGGAGATGCGCGGCAAGCGCGTCCTGAAGTACAGCCCCACCGGCGAGAAGCTCGCTGAGTTCGCGGAGGCCGGGAAGACCAAGTTCGAGTCACCTGCCGCCGTCGCAGTAGGCCCTGACGGAACGGTCTACATCGGCGACAACGCCACTTCCCTGGTCTACGTCTTCGTCCCCGGTCAGGGGTAGCCCGAGCGTCGAGTACAGATCAGCACAAAGGGCCCGCGCACAGAAGTCTGTGTGGCGGGCCCTTTCCGTTCCTTCTGGACTGTCTCCGTCCGTAGCCGCCAGACCTACCAGTCCTCGTCCTCCTCGGCACGTGGAAGGCCTGACAGGATCGCCACTAACAGCCCGCCGCCAGACAGCACCCCGATCACGGTCAGGGGAAGCATCACGGGCATTGAATCCACCAGCATATACCCGGCGAAGATCCCCGGGATGGTGCAGAGGCCGTAGGCCGGCCAGGCGATGCGGCGCAGCGTGCGAGCGTCGGTTATGGCCTCCTTGTCCACCTGCACGAAGAGCTCACCCTCAACGCTGGTCGTCGATCCCGGGAGCGCCAGGAACTCCCCCTTGGCCCTGTGAACCAGATTGGCGCCCCGGATCCCGAGGTAGGCCAGTGCCGCCGCTGTGAGGCCTGCTCCGACGTACACCTGATAGCGAGCCGTCGCACCGGGCAGCGGCTCCCATAGCCCCCAGAACTCAAGCAACCCGAGCCCTGCGGCTGCGGCAGCGAACAGAATCAGACAAGCAAGCAGCCATTCCAGAGGGCGTGGCTTCTCATACTGGTCCGTCGCCATGGTCCCGCGACGGTGCCGCTGCTGGATGTCCGCGGAGTGCAGCGCTAGTCCGAAGAGGCAGAAGGCCCACAGAGCGGCTCCGAAGATGAGTTGGTTCACCAAGCACCCTCCGCTATCGGATGGATCACTGAGAATGGCCCGGAGAGGTCGACCAACCACAACGCTCCCACTCGCGCAGAAAGCACCCGAGCGTTGGGTCGTCATACACGACGAAATCGACCAGCTCCAGCGAGCTCTCCTCGTGCTGCTCGAGGTAGGCCCGGGCAGTTGCCAGCAGAATCTGCGCGCACCGCTCCTTGGGGAAGCCGAAGATCCCCGAGCTGATCGCTGGGATCGATATGCTGCTCAGCGCGAGTTCCTCGGCTCTCTGCAGGCTCGACTTTACTGCGCTCGCCAACTTCCCATCGCCCTGCGGATCGGAGCCACGGGGCCCTACGGCGTGAATAACGTAGCGGGCGGCGAGCTTGCCGCCGCCGGTAACAACCGCATCGCCCTCAGCGCAGAACCCGATCTCCTCGGACTCGCGCTGAATCTCGTAGCCTCCCCGCCGAACGATGGCGGCAGCTACTCCTCCTCCGTGGAGCAGGCGCGAGTTGGCTGCGTTCACAATAGCGTCCGTCTCGGCGAGTGTGATGTCACCTTGTAGAAGCCGAATCTGACGAGTCCCCACCTGATGGGCACAGACGGCCTTGTTCATGGCAGTTCCCCCCTGTGGTACTTCATACAGGGTATCGGTTCGCCATGCTCCGGCCCTTCCCTTCATGCAACTCCCACTTCGTCCAGTAGCCTGCACACAAGGCGGAACTCCAGCCTCGTCATGTCCTCCCTCGACGCTCGCCCAGTCCTGAAGCCGAGTATACCCGCCGACACCTCTGCTCCACACCACCTTCCGCTGAGAGGGTGGCGCTCTCAAAGACCATCGCGCCCTGTGGGGCAGGGATTACCAGCCCCTCCGGGAATAGAACCTCCAGCCGCGCCACTGACTCACCTGCTGGTCGTCAATCAAGGGAGGACAGGACGCATGGTCAGGCCAATCCTCTGTGCAACGGTGCTTATCCTCTCGGTTAGTGCCTTCGCGACCCCCTTGACCCTGGCTCGCGACGGCAAACCGACTGCGACAATCGTCATCCCCGACAAAGCAGACGCCAAGATCCGAGCCGCTGCCCTGGACCTGCAGCACTACGTCAAGGCCCTCTGTGACGTTGAGCTTCCTCTCGCCACCGACGGCAAGCGCGTGCAAGGAACCGGCATCTACGTCGGCGTCTGCGAGCCGACTTCCGAGGGCGACCTGCCCGACAAGACCCTCAACCCCGAGACCTACGCAATTCGGGTGCATGACGGCAACCTGTACCTCACCGGCCGCCAGCCGAGCCCGGTGTCCTTCGCCGTCTCCTCCTTCCTCGAGGACAACCTCGGTGTCCGCTGGTTCGCCCCCGGTTCGCTCTGGGAGTATGTGCCGCAGGGGAAGCCCGGCGAGCTGAGGGTCGAGGTCAAGGACCTGGTGAGTGTCCCCGGCACTTCGCCCCGCATCTGGTCCGGCCATGGCTGGACCGAGGAGTGGCGGGCCTGGGATCAGCGCAACAAGGCGGTCCTCAGCGAGATCGTCCCGCGGCGGCAGTTCCAGAACAACCTGTACCGTGTGTTCCCGCCCGAGAAGTACGCGACGACCCATCCCGAGTACTATCCCCTCATCAACGGCAAGCGCTGGATCCCGGGACCCGATGACCGCTACTGGCGGCCCTGCGAGAGCAATCCCGACGTGTTGCGCCTGACCGTCGAGTACGCCTGCAAGTGGTTCGACGACAATCCCACCGTCGACAGCTTCTCACTGGGCATGGACGATATCTCGCACCTGTGCAGTTGCCCGAACTGCCGGGCCCTGGACCCGCGTCCGGACTCCTACGAAAAGAAGGAGTTCTCCGACCGCCACTACAAGTTCGTCAACGCTGTTGCCCGCGAGGTCGCCAAGACGCATCCCGACCGCTACATCGGTACCCTTATCTATGCCATCGCCCGCAAGCCGCCGGAGACGGTTGACCGCCTCGAAGACAACGTCTTCGGCTTCATCACCCAGACTTGCGGTATGTGGTATCTCGATGGCCGCCAGGCCGAGGATGAGGCCGTCACCCGCGAATGGGCCCGGCGCTGCAAGCACCTGTCCCGCTACGACTACATCGGCTTTGGCACCATGACCCCGCGCGTGTTCCCTCATATGCTCGACCGGGCGATCAAATTCGACAAGTCCCTGGGCTTCGAGGGGATGTACACCGAGGTCTACGACTTCCTCCCGAACACCGCGCCGATGATCTGGGCGATGGCCAAGCTGGAATGGGACCACACCCTGAACCTTGACGACCTGCTCCAGGACTTCTATACCAAGATGTATGGCACCGCTGCGCCAATCATGAAGCAGTACTTCGACCTCCTTGAACGCTCCTACTACACCGACCGACCGGGGCACGGAGCCTGGGAGCACCGCAAGCTCTCCGTCCAGGCGGTAGCGCTCTCCGTCGAGGACCTCGACGAGGCCTTCCGTCTCCTCCAGCAGGCCACCAACGCTTCCGGTGATCCCGACGTCCAGGAGCGAATCTTCCAAAGCCGCCTGGGCCTGCAGTACGGGTCCTACGTCATCCGCGCAGCCGCGCTCTCCAAGCAGGCTCTGGCGGCTGCCGTCACCGACGAGAAGTCGGCGGAGTCGGCCCTGCAGTTTGCCGAGAGGATCTCCCAGCTCAGTGTCGAGCGCGAGAAGTTCTGGGCCGACATGCTCAAGATGGACGGCCTCGCGGGCGACAGTATCCGCGGACTGACCGGTCAGGGCTACCTCGTCGGCGGCCAGGCTCCCAGCCTGGAATCCGGCGGGACCGTCGCTGCCCTCAAGGTGCTTGCGTGGTACTCCGAGAACGCACCCGAGCGCGCCGCCCAGATTGCCCAGCGCATCTCCAATCTCGGCGGACCCGTCTCCGATGCGGTGAAGTCCTGGGTCTGGGCCCAGCAGACGAAACCGCAGAACCTCTCGCCGAACGGCGACTTCGAGGACCTCGGTACCAATACCCAGCCGGCTGAACAGGATTGGGCTACCGAGGGTGCGCCCAAGGGCTGGTCGACCTGGAGCTCCCTTGGTGATGCCCGCTTTGAGATCCTGGGCGGCAAGGGGCACCAGGGGTCCGTTGGGGCCTCCATAGCCGGAAGCAAAGCCTCTGCCTGCTACCTGCAGACAGTCCCCGTCAAGGCGGACGAACGGTATCTGTGCGTCGCCTGGATGAAGGGCGACCCCGCCGGCGCCGGACAGGGCAGCGGCAAGCTCTCGGTCCGCTTCCGCGACGCCAAGGGCTCCTGGCATGCCCGTCACGACCTGGAGCCCAGCGTCGACATGGTGCAAGGGCAAGCAGACTGGCAGCCCGTGATGATGACGGTCACGATCCCTGAGGGTGCCGCGGGCGCGGTCATCATGCTCGGTACGAGCGACCAGGCGGAAGGTTCGCGTATCCTCTTCGATGACGGGGCCTTCTACAAGCTGCCCTAGGACGGAGAGATCAGGCCCGCCTCTCGCAGTGCAAGTCTCCTTCCGACTCGAGGGCCGGGCCTTGCTGAGCATGGGCGAACTACCCTTAGCGATCTGCGTCCTGTTGCTGGTCTCCTTCCGGCTCCTGGAGTGGCGGCAGCTCCGAGGCAACCCTGCGGCCCTCCAGGGCTGGAAGACGGATCCCTCTGCCTATCTGGTCATGGTGCCGTGGGCGCTCACCATCGTGGGTTCGCTCGTCGAGTACGTCGGCCTGCACCGGCAGCCGACCCTCGTCGGTCTGGTCATCGGCACCCTCCTTGGCGTTCTGGGCGTCTCCGTCCGAATCAGTGGCCTCCGGAGCCTCGGCCGCCACTTCGTCGTCGCTGTGCAGGTTCCCGAGGACCACACGCTCGTGCAGGAGGGGCTGTACCGCCACCTTCGTCATCCCCTTTACCTGGGCAACCTGCTGCTCATGTTCTCGCTGGGCCTTGTACTCGGGGTCACGTATACTTGGGCGGCCGTCGCGCTGGGTGTGGTCGGAGTGGTCTGGAGGATACGGATCGAGGAGCGACTGCTGCTGGAGAAGCTGCCGGGGTACGCCGAGTACCGCTCGCACACTGCTGCCCTGATTCCCGGCCTGTGGTGAGCGGGCCTCAGCCGGTCGCTCTCAGCGCTCACCAGACAGCAGGACTGCCTTCCTCAGCACGTGGGCAGAGGCTGTGTTGAGTGCCGACGCCAGCCCCAGGAGGAGACCGAAGTCCTTGGGCATCCTCGCGGCGTTATACAGGTATGTGCCGTGGTAGCCGTCGGTTCCCCTTGACGCCAACCCGCGGCGAGTCTACTCTTCCACTTGACGGTTCCTGTACCTGCTCCTTTCCGGCGGACAGGACCCGCTCCAGGGCGTGGGAGAACACGGCCCGGTTGCTCTGGGACTTCGTCATCAGGGCATCGCGGGACTTCACTGCGGGAGACCAGACCATGACCTCCGCACCCTCTGCGTGGTTACTCTTCACTCTCTTCCAGGGCGCTCTCTGCATCTGGGGGCCGGGCGCGGTCCAACCGAAGGCCCTTAGCCCCGAGCGAGAGTCCATGTCGCTGAGCCGCCTTGCCGTGACTCGCGACGGAACGACCTGCTACTTCAGCGTCTCGCACAACCTGTGGCAAGCCTCGACGACCGGGGCCGCACCTAAGCAACTCACCACGCGCGGGCATGCGACGGTCGTCGACGAGGAGTTTGCAGAGCCCCACGATTGCGACTGCCCGCTGCTGTCTCCGGACGGCCGCTACCTGGCCTACCGCTACATGCCCGACAAGGGAGCCGCGCAGGTATGGCTCATGAACCTGCAGACCGGCAAGGACGCTCGGCTGGCCGACGACGCCGACCTTGGTCCCGGCTGCTGGACTCCTGACGGGTCGGCGATTGTCTTCGAGAAGGGCCAGAGCCTGTGGCGCGTTGAAGTCGCCACTGGTGCCCTCAGCCAGGTGACGCAGTGTCCGGCAGGTGCCCGAGTGGGCGACGGTCAACCAACCTTCAGCCCCGACGGCACGCTGGCCTTCACGCGTGACTTCGACCTGTGGCTCCTTCCTCCCAACTCGACAGCCGCGCGCCGTCTGACGAACACGAGCTACCTGCAGTGGCCGACCTGGAGCCCGGACGGCAAGCGCCTTGCTGCCTATGCCTCCCGCAGGGCCGGAGAAGGGGAAGACGCCGACCAGTGGGATGAGATCCACATGGTGGACCTCACGGGGACAACGAAGTGCCTGGTCTCGACCAGCAACGCACCCGAGGGCACCCTTTCTGCCGCCCAGATCATCGGGTGGCTTAGCAACACCGAGCTGTTGATCGACCGCAATGTCGGGGAAGCGCCGCCGAAGGTCTACGCCATCGACGTGAACACTGGCCTTTCGCGTCTCCTGCTGAAGCTTCGGGATGGCGACGAGATGCCAACGCTGTGGGTCCCGGGCCGTCAGTGACGGTCTCAAATGCCCTGCTACGTCAGGAGGCTCCCTGATGTCGCTGCGCAAAACCGAAGACGTGGTCATCTACCAGGACGATAGCTGGTACTCCTCCTTCCCGTCGCTGGTCACGCAGGATGACGGCACAGTCCTGTGTGCCTTTCGCCGCGCACCGGAGCGCCGAAAGTGGGGAGCAAGTGGCGTCACCCATGCCGACCCCAACAGCGCCTGTGTCCTCGTTCGCTCGGAGGATGGCGGGGAGACCTGGAGCAAGCAACCGCTCACCGTCTGGGCCAATCCGCTCGCGGGCAACCAGGACCCGTGCATGTTCCAGCTTGCCGACGGCTCCCTGCTGTGTTCCACCTTCTCCTGGATGCTGCTGCATGGCGAGGCTCCCACGGCGCCGGGCATCATCAACGTCGCGCATCTGGGCTGGAAGATGGTGAACCTCGGGGCGAGCTGCCTGCGCTCGACAGACGGCGGACGAACCTGGACTGCTCCCGATCCACTGAGCGTCGCCGAGGACCCGGCCGTCATGAGCCATCTCATCGAGAAGCATCGCCCTGTGGTCGGGAAGCTGGCCAAAGAGTACGAGGACGAGTGCGATGTAAGCCTGGAGGAGCTCACCGCCGCCGGTGAGGTTGGCTTGCAGCGAGCGGCCGCGAGCTTCCGCGAGGGCAAGCACTTCGACTTCGGCACCTACGCCTCCTGGTGGGTCCGCTGGGCCATCACCTATGCCCTGACGCACGGTGGCCAGCCCTTGCGTGTGGCCGTTCCCATCGAGCCGCCACCCGGGCGGCCTCGCGAGGTGTATCCGGGCATTCCGAACCGTGGTGCCTGCCGGGGCAAGATGGCGCAGTTGCCTGACGGCCGCGTCCTGTGGCCGCTCTATGGCTTCCGCAAGGGGCCAATGCCCAGTGAGTCCTGCGTCTACGCCTCCGATGACGGCGGCGAGACCTGGCGCTACCTGTCACTGATCGCCGAGGATGAGGCAATCGGCTTCAACGAGACTTCGCTTCATCTGTGTCCGAGTGGCCGCCTGGTTGCCTTCCTGCGCACCACCGGCCTCGAGGGAGTCCTGGCCACCGCAAGCTCCTCTGACGGCGGCCAGACCTGGTCGCCCTGGCGTCAGAGCTCGATCTGGGGACACCCCTTCACCCCCTGTGCGCTCAAGGATGGCCGGGTGGCTCTCATCTACGGGCATCGGCGCGAGCCCTTTGGCATCCGCATGAAGCTCCTCGACCCGGAGTGCTCAGACCTGGAGACCGCCGAGGAGTTGGTCCTGCGCACCGACGGCGGTAACGGCGACATCGGCTACCCGTGGGTCACTCCGCTGTCCGAGAGCAGGCTGCTGTGCGCGTACTACACGAACCATGACGACGGCACCCGCTACATCGCCGGGAGCATCGTCGAAGTTTCCTGATCCAGACGCATCTGTACCGACTCAGTAGGGAGGAAAGCTCATGGCCCAGTTCACACGCCTCGAAACCCTCAATGCCATGCTCGACCGAGGCCTTGTGCCCGTGTTCTACAACAAGGACATCGACACCGCGGTGAAGATCACCGAAGCCTGCGCCGCCGCAGGTTGCCGATGCGTCGAGTTCACCAACCGCGGCGACTTCGCCTACGAGGTCTTCGCCGAGCTGGTGAAGTACTGCAAGGACAACCTGCCCCAGGTCATCATGGGCGTCGGCTCCGTCGTCGACCCCGGCACCGCTGCCCTGTACATGGCCAACGGCGCCAACTTCATCGTCGGCCCGATCCTCAATCCCGAGGTCGCCCGCGTCTGCAACCGCCGCAAGATCCCCTACTCGCCCGGTTGTGGTAGCGCCAGCGAGATCTCCGAGGCCGAGGAGCTCGGGGTCGAGGTCGTCAAGGTCTTCCCTGGTGCCGAGGTCGGAGGTCCGGCCTTCGTCAAGGCCATGCTCGGACCTTGCCCCTGGACCCGCATCATGCCCACCGGTGGCGTCGATGCCACGGAGCAGAGCGTGACCGCATGGATCAAGGCCGGCGCCGCCGCCCTGGGAATCGGCAGCAACCTCATCACCAAGGACCTCGTCGCAGCCGGCGACTTCGCGGGCATCACCGCGAAGGCCCAGGAAGTCCTCTGGTGGGTGCAGAAGGCCCGTGGCGCCTCGCTGTTCCTCGGAATCGAGCACCCCGGCCTGTACCCGGAGAAGCCCGCCGGTGGTCAGGAGATGGCGGACTGGTATGCCGGCGCCTTCGGCCTCGACGTGAAGGTCGGCAACTCCTCCATCTTCGTCTCCGGCAAGGGCCCCGGTCGCCTTGAGATCATGAAGGAGCCGACCCAGCCCAAGACTCACGTCGCGGTGCGCGTCAGCAATTACGAGGAGGCCAAGAAGGCCCTGGAAGCCAAGGGCTTCGCCTTCGAGGACGAGACGGACAAGAAGGGCGTCAAGGCAGGCTACCTGACCACGCCGGATCCGGCAGGCCATCGCGTACACCTGCTGTACAACCCGAACCTCTAGAGCCCATCGGCCGCCCCTGTTCGGGCGGGCGAAGCGGTGCAGTGTTGACGGGGTCTGATGGCCGGAAGGCTGTCAGGCCCCGTTGCTCTGTCAGCCCCTGATTCCGAGGGTCAGTAGGACATCGAAGTTCCTCATGACCCCGCCGGCGACGGGTTTGGTTACGGTCGTGGCCTTCACCGTCCGCACCTGCATCAGTCCGGCCGACCGCAGCATCTCCTGCATCTCCTCCGCGCTGAACCCAAAGTGCGCCACCCCGGTGTTGTCGGCGTGGAAGTCGCCCGCTTCCTTGTCGAGGTCCACAATCGCCAGCACACCACCGGCCTGAAGCATCTGCGCCAGTCGCCCAATCACGACTCCGGGGTGCTCGAGGTGGTGCATGGTCAGGCTGCTAAAGATCAGGTCATACCGGCCCTCTGACGGCTCCTCGTGCTCCAGGTCCAGCTTCAGCGTCCGCACGTTGTCGATCTGTGCCGCCGCGAGCTTGTCCTGCAGAACCCTCAGCATCCCCTCTGAGGAGTCCGCGGCCACTATGCTGCCAAGTCCCGGCTGAAGGCCAAGCGTCACCAGGCCCGTGCCACAGCCATAGTCGAGGGCCTGCAGGGCGTCACTCAGCAGCACTTCCCGACGAATCGCTTCGCAGATACCTCGGGCGGCGCTGATGCGGCCCGGGTTGTCATCCCAGGTCGCCGCCAGGTTGTCGAAATCGCGCTTGTTAGCCATCTTCAACCTCCGTAGTTCAGGGCCCTGCGCGGCCGCAGGCTACAGTCCCCCGATGCCTGAGGTCGCCGGCAGGTACAGGCTGAAGGCCAGGTCCAGAAGAGTCCGCAGGTAGCCGACCGCGAACTCACCCACGATCAGGCCGAGGAAGAACGGCCTCGCCTTCCGGTACGCCGACAGCCCTCCGTAGCGCAGCAGGAGGCTCTTGATGAGCCAGGTCAGGAAGATCGGCAGCCACAGTCGGAACAGGCCGAAGCTCCCCGAGACCAGGTACCCCGCAGGATGGAAGGGCCACCAGACGAACCGCGTCCGCAGCGCCGCCAGCAGAAGCGTGAAGCCGACGCCATACAGGTAGGCGCAACTCGCTCCCAAGTCCGGCTTGCGTGGGTTGGCCAGCCAGGAATCCAGCTTACGCCAGGGGTCAAGACCAAAGGCCCACTTCAGGGTTGCGTTGAACTTGGCCGACTCGTAGCCCACCTGGTAAGTCACATGCAGGAAGGCCCAGAAGGCCGTGACGATCGCCACGGCCGAGGCCAAGAGGATCACCACTGTTAGCCCGCGCATCGACAGACCCGACTGGTCGGCGATCCGCAGCGAGTCGCCGTGGATCGGCATCGGGAGCTGCCGGTGCGTCCGGGTCAGCCAGAAGAACAGCGTGATGACCGACAGGTCCTTCTTCGACCACGACGCTGTCCCCGCGACGTTCTGCATGATGTCCTCGGCTCCCACCTGGTACATCTCGATGGTGGGCAGCCCGAGCTCGGCCCGGATGCGCGTCACCGTCAGCGTCACCGTCAGGAACAGGAGCAGAAAGCACAGCGCCGAACCCCAGGCCATCCCCGCCGCGACCGCAAAGGCCACCATGAACGCGACCCCGGCCACAAAGCCCCACACCGCCACTGCAGAAGACAGGGGCTCCTGCGATGGGTCTGCCTTCACACCATCTCCCACGAGTCCGGCCCAGGCCTCGCCATCACCCTTCTCAGCGCGAATCCCGACGGCTTCTCGCAGCACTCGCTGCAGATGATGCCGTGCAGCCCACAGCACGAACAGCGCAATCCCGAAGTAAGCCCCGACGCCCTGCTGCTGGACGAAGGGGAAGCGGTTGAACTGCTTGTAGCCGATCAGCGCGGTGCCGATCAGCTCCAGACGCGCGAACCAGAAGAAGAACCACACGGAGAAGGCAAGCTGCAACGGGAGCAGATATGCGAGGCCATAGCTGAAGGGGTATGAGGAGATCGGGATCGCCCCGGCGGCGCTCAGCGGCATGCCCTTGAAGGTGTAGTTGTACACGCCGATGTTCAGCGCCGGCACCGCAGGCCACAGACTGTGCCCAAGCCGCACCAACTCCATCCCACCTGCCAGCGCGAAGGCGACCCAGAAGGGCCAGCTATGGTACAGCGCCCGATCCGGCGCCGTCAGTTCGAGGGGGACGCCTGCGATGGGGTAGTTCAGCCGCTCCCGGTCCCACTGTCTGCGCAGGATCGACATCAGGCATAGCAGCGTCCACACCAGGACCATCGCGAATAGCGCCCACCAGGCCAGTGGCAACAGCCACGGACGCCAGTGTCCACCCTCGTACAGACTCGAGCCGCCCAGGTACAAGGGGTTCAGCGCCACCGGATCGGAGACCACCAGGTGGTGTGGCAGATGCGGCCAGATCTCCTCGGCCCAGCCGTTCTCCGGTGTGGCGTTGCGGAAGACCCAGGTGATGGTGGTGAAGAGGATCTGCAGTTGGTCGTGGCCGGTGAGCGCGCTCGCCACTACGAGCATCACGTAGACCGTCAGCAGTTCGGTCCGACTGAAGGCCTTGTGTGGCCACAGCCTCGCGACCAGTCCATTGACCCCGAGGAGCACCATCAGCAAGGTGATGGTGTTGAAGAACAGCGCCGAGGTGGTGCAGTTGTCCGAGTACCGCACATACTCGATGTGTGCGAACCACCAGGCATTGGGAGGAATCAGCAGCAGCCCGCACAGGATGGCGCGGGCTGTCGGACGTGCCGGGCGATCTGCGGCCCTTCCGCCGGCCTTGTCGTCAGTAGAAGGCTGCTGCAGCATGGGTGCCGGCCCAGGTGCGGGATCGACTAACCCCGGGTTCTTCGGCGTCCCAGGCCGACCTTCCTCCGCGCAGTGCACCTCACTGTCGGGGAATCACGCGGGCGCCGCTGCCGGGGGAGACAGCGGCGCCCGAGAGGCTCGTCACACTGAGGGCAATACCTCGGTGACGGCCTGAGGGGACTCTACTCACGATACAGGGTGTAGTACAGCCGATAGCTCCCCGTGTCGCCGTTGTTGGAGAAGACGATCGTCCGGTTCATGCTAGAGTTCGGCCCCAGCATCGACTGCAAGGTGGCGTTGCTCCAGTACTCGCGCCTCTCGCCCAGGAAGTCGGGGTCGCCGCCAAACCAGGAGGCGATGTAGTCGATCGCGTCCGAGAGGAAGTCCAGCACCGCCTCGACAATGCTGCCGGCGGCGCTGCCCCAGATCGCTCCCACGATCGCTCCGGCAACATCGCCCACGAAGCCGATGAAGGACTGCACGGCGTCCACGTCTCCGGCATCCCATTCATACAGTCGCGTGGTCAGCGCAAGGCCGTACTTCACGTCTCCCCAGTTGCCGTCCGGCTTGAAGACGCTCTGGTCACTGGCCTTGTAGTTCTTCTCGTCACCATCGTCGAAGCCGCCGTACTCGTCCGTGTTCTTCTTCCACACATAGCCGTCCGCGACGACCGCCCAGAAGGTGACGATCTCGTCATGGCCCCACCATTCTGGGTTCGACTCATCGTCGCAGCGCATCTTGGTGAAGACGATCCGATAGTGTGGTATCCCAACCTCGTAGATCCTCGAGTCGCTGTTGGGGGTGTTGTAGATCTGCACCTGGATGCCGTACTGCCCCGGCACAAGACGCACCGGAATCTGCAGCCGCAGTTGCGTCTCGCTCTCCACGGTTGCCGTTGTCCAATAGTCATGCGGATCGGCGAGATCCAGCAGCGTCATCCTGATGTAGTGAGTCTTGCCGGGCTGGAAGTTGTGGCCATTGAGGTACACCCATTGCGACGGCTCCTGCCCGGAGGGTGTGATACTGTCGATCACAGGCTGCGGCTTCGGCGGCTCCGCGACTCGCACGGAAACCTGGTTCGAAGGAGCATCCTTCACCACTACCTGCACATGCCAGTACCCGGGCGTGATAGTGGCCGGAAGATTGAAGGCCAGGCGTCCCGCGCCTGCGATGGTCGAGGTGATGCGGTACGTCGGCGTGGTCGCGCCGCCGCTCGCCGGGTAGATCTCGACATGGTTCTCGGCAGCCACGCCCGAGAAGCCGATCCCGGCCAGCACCAGGCTCTGGCCCTTCGCATAGCCTCCTGCCGGAGCGGTCGGCTCCACGTGGTCGATGTGAGGGTACGGAGCCACCACGATCAGCGGCTGCATACCCACGACCTTCATCGCCGACGTGGGCTTGGCCGCGATCAGGGCCTGTCTGGCATCGGCCTTCGTGACCGCTCCCATCGGTGGCGCCTGCAAAGAACTGAAGCGCGCCTGCTTCTGTGCCGGGGGGATCGCGCCGAAATCGCCCACGAACTTCTGCAGCGTCGCACGCGAGACTCCGGGGTGCCTGGCAAGAGCTGCGGCGAAGACCTGGTCAAGCTCATTCGTGTCCGTTGCTCCGCCGAGGTTCCTTCGTGCCAGTTGCGCCAGAATCGGTGTCAGACCATCCCTGCCGCCCGACCCCATCGAGGAGGGGTCCTGGGGTATCGCCGGGTTCAGCGGACGCTTGCTGACCCGATCGCCGGTACCCAGGAACACCGCCATCTCACCCTTGAGCTCCCCCGTGAGGCCGGCCGTTGCGGTGATCGTGATGTTGTAGACTTGCCCCCGGGTAGCCTTGAACTCCACCGTCAGCGGTGGCGGCCCCATCTTCGAGGCAGGACGCATGCCCGCCGACGACACCTCAAGCCGGAGAGGTATCGTCGAGCCCCAGTTAGCACCGGCTGTGTGATCGCCATCCTTCACGGGTTTGAACTGATAGCTGAAGGTCGTCACCCTTGGCCCCAGCGTGAAGGGCACAATGACGCGTTGCGTGGGGCTCACCAGGGCCATCCCTGGCTTCACCGTCGGCACCGTCGGCCGGGTTATCGGCCCGGGCTGCGCACATGCCGAAACACAGATCGCGACGGCTACCAGGACAACCAGAACCGTCCACCGTCCACCCATTCCATCCACCTCCGCAAGCCGTTTGGTACGGCAAGTCTACTCCCGAACTTCAACGGGAGAAGGGCACTTCCTGCGGGCAGGACGGAATATTTACGGTTTGGTGAGCAGTCTGGGTGGATTGTGTACGCCGAGGGTGACCTAAAGGAGAACGCGAAGAAGATTGACCGCCCAGCCGCCGAGGAGCACCAGAAACGCGATCTGGGTCATCCGCACAAGACCTGTCAGTTCGGGGATCGGGCGTCGGCCCGTCACGCAGCATTCCAGCGCCCACAACGCCACTACCCAGGTCACTGTATAGGCAGCCGGCCCCAGCACATGGGCCTCAAAGGCCTGTGCCACGTGCCCTTGCGCCATCGCGACAAAGGCCCTCGTCATCCCGCACAGCGGACACGGCAGTCCGGTCAGCAGGCGAAAAAGGCACGGCGGCCCCAGGAGCCGGAAGGCAGCAGGCTCTCCCTGTGCGCTCGGTACCAGAACAAAGGACAACGCCGGCATCGACGCTGTCACGACCAGCAGGGCCAGCGCTCCCAGTCGGTTCGCCAGCCTCGGACGACGCAGCCACCAGGGCATGGCGCGAGAGACCGGCGCAGCTTCGCCCAGGTCGGCCGGAAGGGTCACACCGGTTCACCTTGCACAACCGCCAGAGTATCGCGGGCGATCACCAGTTCCTCATTCACCGTCACCACCGCGATCTGTCCCCGGCTTGAGGAGGTCGACAGAATCGCCTCGCCCTCGGACTGCATGTTCTTGTCCTGGTCAAGCTCCAGGCCCATGAACTCCAGGTCGCCGCAGATGGCCTCGCGGACCTGCGGCGCCTTCTCGCCGATGCTTCCTGCGAAGATCAGCACATCGACGCCGCCCATGGCCGCCGCGTAGGCACCCACATACTTCCGCGCCCGATGCGCATGAGCCGCCAGGGCCAGCCGCGCCTGGCCATGACCCTCCTCTGCCGCAGCAATCACCTCGCGCAGGTCGGCGCTCAGGCCGCTGATCCCCAGCCATCCGCTCCGCTTGTTCAGCACTTCGGTCATCTCCTCGGGCGTGTAGCCCTCCTTGCTCATCAGAAAGGGGATCACCGCGGCGTCGAGGTCACCGGCACGAGTGCTTTGCACGAGACCTTCCTGGGGCGTGAAGCCCGTGCTCACCTCCACCGACCGCCCATGGTCATACGCATTGGCCGTGTTGCCGCTCCCCATCATGAGCGTCACGACCTTGAGTTCCTCGACCGGCTGGCCCAGCAGCAGCCCGGCACGCTCGAAGGCCGACCGGAAGGCCAGACCGTGGAACCCATACTTGCGAATCCGGAGCTTCCGGCTCAGCTCATAGGGAAGCGCGTAGGTGTAGACCTCAGGCGCGAGGGTATGGTGCAGGGCGTTGTCGAAGACGCATACGTGAGGGCAGTGGGGCATGGCCGCCTGGCAGGCCTGAATTCCCGCGAGGTTGTGCGGGTTGTGCAGGGGCGCCAGCTCAGCGAACTCCTCGATCGCCGCCAGCACCTCCGGCGTCGCGAGAACCGATCCCGAGTAGCGGTCACCGGCGTGCAGCACCCGGTGACCCACTGCATCGACCTGCGCCAGGGACTCCAGCGGACCGCCCTCAGGCAGCACCAGCATCCGCAGCATCAAGTCGACTGCCCTGGCGTGCGAGGTCACCTCCATCTCCACCACGGTCTCGTCGTCGTCCTCGGCCTCGTGCGTCAGCAGAGCGTCCTGATGACCGATCCGCTCCACCTGGCCCTTTGCGACGGCCTCGCCGCGGGGCATGTCGAGGAGTTGGTACTTGAGGGAGGAAGACCCACAGTTGACGACCAGTACAAGCATCCGCTACACCTGCTGTCCCAGGAAGTCACGCCCGAAACCACAGCGACCGGCTACCCTTCAGGACAGCCGGCCGCCGACACTTCACCTAACCGCCTTCAGTCCAGCACGACGATCTGTCCGACCTGGAGGTTCGCCTCGGGCGTCTGCTCGATGATATCACATCGGCTCGACTTGTCGAACACCTCCGCCACCTTGAGCCGGGCGACCCGCGTCCGGATCGTCTCGATCAGCTTGCCGGTGTCCGGGTCCCGCAGCTCCCGGCTCAGCCATACGCTGAAGGTGTCTCCCAGCCGGGCTCCCTGCTCCTTGCCGAAGGCGATGTAGGCCACCTGTCCGTCGGCCACCAGGATCTTGGCGGTGGTGGCAGTGACCTCCTCCGGCGGGTTCGCCGCAGCGATGAGCTCTTCACCAGGTACCGGAAGCATCGCCCGCATCGCCAGGACGTCGCAGAACTCGGTGGTCTCCCGGCGAGCGATGTCCATCGCCTCAGTCGCACGCAGGCGTACCTCGTACTCATCTTCCTCGGCGTCGTAGTTGTCTATCCGGTCGATCTTGTACCAGCGGTAGTCGAAGCCCCTGACCTCGTCCTCCTCCTCCGACTCCTGGCTCCCCTCGATCTTGTAGCTGATCAGACGCTCGCCCTTCGTGGCATCCACAAGGGTTATCTCGCCGGCCATCGAGGTCGTGTAGTTCCGCACCTGGTACGGCGCAGCCCACACCAGATCCGGGTCGGCGACCTTCTTGCTCACGGTTCGCCCCTTCCCGGCCTGGTCTGCTCGGTAGTCGTCGAGCCGTTGCTGGGCCTCCTGGGAGGTCATCGTGCGGTTGCTCTTCTTGAACTCGGTATGCTCCCTGCACTTGGTCGAAGCATCCGTGATCGTTGCGAAGGCCAGGGCCTGCACCTTCAGCTCCCGGGCCAGCTCCTGGATCTGCTTGAGCGTCGTGACACTCGACGGAGTCGATGCCGACATCGCCTCCCGTCCCACCACCTCGAAGGCCCGCAGTTCCACCAGACCGCGGTAGAGCGCCGATTCTGCGGCGTTGCCTACACCCGCGAAGGCACGCTCGGCCAGCGAGGGCAGGCACGCGATCGCGCGGATGCGGCGCAGATCGGCCACGGGATGCGTAATGGGTTTGGCCAGCGGGAACTGGTCCAACGCCGTGGCCTCGGTGAGCAGCGCATCCACCAGCTTCTTCGTCGGCGCAGTGATGAGCATCTTGATGCTGTACAGCGCGGGCTTCTCCCCGGGTACCGACTTCGACGCAATCATCATCTCCGTCTCTGAGAGTACCTCGGGGGAGACCGGGAACTCGGCCTGCCAGCTCGGGTGGAGCGCAACGCCCTTCGGGTCCGACTTGATCAGGAACAGCACCAGCGGCACGTATCCGGGCGGCAGCGTGAGACTCGCGCGGTCCGTGTCAGGGCTGACCCACAAGACGTACTTGGGCTTCACCTTGGTGAGCCAGTTCTCATAGCTGCTCCGCTCCAGGTTTGAGACGATCAGCACCGTTCCCTTGACCGTCTGGCGCGGAATGACCGGACCGCCGGCATAGGCCAGCGACACCCCAACCGTCCCTAACAGGATGCAGGCGACCAACAACCGCACAAACCTCGTCATACTCCTCATCTCCTCAGCGGACCCCGTTCACGGCATCCACAATCGAAAAGGCAGCAGGCCGGACGCAAGGCCCGCAGATCTCCCACGGAAGCGCCCGGCCCACCTGACAGCGTATCCTTCTGCGTCCCGTAGGCTACAAAGTCCGCAGGAAGTCGACGGCCTTCTGGATGTCACCTACCGGGTCCTCACCGGTCTCGCGCTCGATGGCGAAGTACCCGTCGTACCCGGCCTCGCGCAGGTATCCCACATACCGAGGCCAGTCTACCCAACCGGTTCCGAGCGGAACCTCCTGGCGCTTGCCGTCCTCATGCACCAGCGCGTCCTTGGCATGGGTATGCACGATCACGTCTGCTAGGGCACGGGCGCCCTCGTTGGGCTGGTACCGCTCGATCCACTTCTCGCGCTGGTAGGTCTCGCCGGCCAGTTGGCAGGCACGCGCTCCCCACAGGATCATGTTCGCCGGGTCCCAGTTCACGCGAATCGCCTTGCTGCCGACCTCGGTGATGACACGCCGCAGCACATAGGGAGGCTCCGGTCCGGTCTCGATTGCCAGGCAGGCGCCGACCTGCTCACCGCGCTCAGCAATCTGACCCATGCCGTCGACGACGCGAGCCCAGCCCGGCTCCTTTGCGTCTTCCGGCATGACGCCGCAGTGGCCCTGCCAGATCCCGCAGCCCAGATCGGCCGCGAGCTCGAGGTTCTTCTTGCCCCATTCGACGTTTTCCTGCCAGTCCTTGTCTACCGTCAGGTCCACTTCGCCGCCCCAGCAGGAGATCGCCGAGACCTCCAGCCCGAGGCCCTTCACGTGTGCGACGAGTTCCTTCCGAGCCGCTGCGTCCATCGTGCGGGCGTCCCAGGGGCCGCCTGCCGTGATGTGGATACCCGGTACACCAAGCTCCACAACCTTCTTCATGGCTTCGTATCGTTCCATTCGCAGGTTGCCGAGCATGACTGCTATCTTGAGTCCGGCCATTGTCTACGCCTCCTGAAGTCTTTTGAGGTGTCACACGATTCCCCATCCATGCCCCTCAGACCTGCCCGTGTGGCCAAGAAGGTTACGCGACCGACGCAGGGAATACCCGACCATACCCCTACAGAGCCTCGGAGGCCCTCATGTCCAGGGACATCACGATCCTGCACGACCTCGCCGCCCGCTACGTCGACATCTGCAACCAGCTCGTCAACGACGAGCGGCGTGACCTGTGGCGACGTCACAACAGCCTTGAGCGCACCCGTCCTCTGGTGCTGTGCAACTGGCTCGCCACCTGGTATGAGGCCGCCGAGTCCAAGACCGAGTGTGAAGACCCCTTCTACCGCGCTCATGAGACCTGGCTGCGACAGCGCCTCTTCCAGGACTCGATCGGCGACGACCAGATCTTCGAGCCCTTCATCACTCAGCGCGCGAGCCTCTACTCGCCTCCTCACAGCCACTGGGGCGTTCCCTATGGGCGTATCCGTGGCGATGTCCCGGGCGGCTCCTGGAAGAACGATCCGCCGCTGCACAACCTGCGCGACCTGTCCATGCTGGCCGCTCCCCGGCACGAGGTCAACGAGGAGGCCACTGCCCGCAACGTCGCCAGACTCCAGGATGCAGTGGGCGACCTGCTTGAGGTCAGCGTCGACCGTGCCCCTCTCTGGTCGGGCTGGAATGCAGACATCTCCACCGACCTGGGCTATATCCGCGGCATCGACACCTTCATGCTCGACATGTATGACGACCCCGAGGGCCTGCACAAACTCGTGGGCTGGATGCGCGACGGAATTCTGCGGGTGCAGGACGAGGCCGAGGCCGCCGGCGACTGGAGCCTGTGCAACCACAACAATCAGGCTATGTGCTATGCGAAGGAGCTTCAGGGCCCGAAGGCCAACACGCCCTGCAAGCGCGAGGACCTCTGGGTCTTCTTCTCGGCCCAGGAGTTCACTCTCGTCTCGCCCAGGATGCACGACGAGTTCCTCCTGCAGTACCAGATCAGCCTCATGTCCAGGTTCGGCCTCTCGGCCTACGGCTGCTGCGAGGACCTCACCGAGAAGATCGACATGCTGCGGCAGATCCCCAACCTCCGGCGCATTGGTGTGACTCCTCGGGCCGACGTACGCCGGTCTGCCGAGCAGATCGGCGAGGACTACGTCTTCTCCTGGCGCCCGAATCCCTCCGAGATGATCTGCTGTGGCTTCGACCCCGAGCATGTCCGCAAGGTCGTCCGCGACGCGATGGAGGCCTCGAAGGGTTGCCACGTCGATATCACGCTCAAAGACGTGCAGACCGTCGAGCATGACACCAGCCGTCTCCGCCGCTGGGTCGAGACCGTCCGCTCCGTAACCGACGACTACGCCTAGCGGGTGCCCATGAGCCGTCCTCGCACCCTCCAACAGGAGCCAAGATCCGCCGTGGTCAACAATAACTGGGTTCTGCTGATCCTTGTGATAGCACTTCTGGCGGGCGTCATCGCCGCCAAGGCCTACAAGTCCCATGCAGGCACGCCGGTGACGCCGACAGCCGGCGAGACCTCCTCCGTGCCCTCTGCAGTGCCCGAGAGTAGCACGGTTCCGGAGGCGGAGAACACTGCCGCCGATGTTTCGACCGAGGGCCTTCCCAGGCTGATCGAGCTCGGATCAACGGGCTGCATCCCCTGCGAGCATATGGCCCCGATCATCGATAGCCTCAGAACGGAGCTCAAGGGCAAGGTCACCGTCGAGTTCATCAACGTCGGCGAGCATCCAGAGGCTATCGACAAGTACGCCATCCAGACCATCCCGGTTCAGGTCTTCCTCGATGCTTCCGGCAAGGAGCTCTTCCGGCACACGGGTGTGTTCGAGAAAGACGAAATCCTCGCGAAGCTGCGAGAACTGGGAATGCTGCCGCAGTAGCACGAGCGGCCCGGCGTGGTCAAGCTCAGATCACCTACGACTCGGCGCACCAGACCGTCACCCTTCAGCGCAGCAAGCGTCCTGCCAACCCTTAGCGACCTGCCCGACGGGTTCACACCACACCTTCACCTCGTGCTCGGCCCTGCCTGAGCACGCGAACTCGGAGCCTTACCCATGTCCACCGTCAAAGGCACAATCCACGCCGGCGTCTGCGGCTTCGTAACCACGGTCACGGCCTCCTGCGAGGACGGCCAGAACGTGACCCTCGATATCCAGACTGACTGCCCGAACATGCAGTGCCTGTCCGCTGCCCTGCCGCCGGTGATCGACTGCTATGCCCAGCTTGGCGGGGGCTATGAGGGCGACTTCTACCAGGCTGCCCGCACCTGCCTCAAGGGCTGCTGCTGTGGCGGCTGCGTAGTCCCGCCCGGGCTGTTCAAGGCGATGCAGGTCTCCGCCGGCGTCGCCCTGCCTCAGACCGTGACTATGGAGTTCGTCAAGACGGGGGACTGACGCCCCGTGGCTTACTCCTCCCTCCGCAGTCGCCTGCCTTGCCGACACTTGGCGCCCCGTCTATAATGTGCCGACACGCTACTGCGACGCGAAGCAGCGCGAGTCTGTGCACTGCAGGCCATCACCGGGACCTCGGCAGCGCCCCGGTTCACTTACGGATGAAACCATGATCGCACTGATTGACTACGGGATGGGCAACCTCGGCAGCGTCTCCAAGGCCCTGGCGAGGGTAGGCTGCGAGGCGCGAATCACCGATGACCCCGACGTTGTCGTCGGCGCAGACGGTGTCGTCTTGCCCGGCGTCGGCGCCTTCGACGACTGCATCACGAACCTCACCGACCGGGGCCTCGCCGCCGCCGTCAAGAAGGCCGTCGCTGCAGGCACTCCCTTCCTCGGAATCTGCCTGGGCCTGCAGATGCTCTTCGACTCCAGCGAGGAAGGCAAGCTCCCCGGTCTGGGCATCATCCCCGGCAAGGTCGTCCGCTTCACTCACGACCTCAAGATCCCGCAGATCGGCTGGAACCAAATCGACCTCAAGCTGCCCGCACCGCATCTCAAGGACGTGCCCGACAAGTCCTGGGTCTACTTCGTCCACTCCTACTACGTGGTCCCCGAGGACCCCTCCATCGCAGCCACCACCACTGACTACGGCTACGAGTTCGTGAGCGCGATCTGGAAGGACAACATCTTCGCCTCGCAGTTCCACCCCGAGAAGAGCCAGGCGGTGGGGTTGAAGATCCTGAGCAACTTCGCCGCCTTCGTTGAGGGGTAGGCCCGTCTCCAGCAATCACACTTCCGGGAGCCAGTCCATGCTCATCCTGCCCGCCATTGACCTGTCGGACGGTAAGTGCGTTCGCCTCAAGCAAGGCGACATGAACCAGAAGACCGTCTTCTCCGATGACCCCGCGCAGATGGCGGTTCGCTGGGCCGACGCCGGTGCTCAGGTGCTGCACCTCGTCGACCTCGACGGTGCCATGGTCGGTCGCTCGGCGAACCTGGAGGCCGTCGAACGCATCCTCAAGGCCATCAGGATCCCCGTTGAGCTTGGTGGAGGCCTGCGGACCCGCGACGACGTCGCTCGCGTGCTTGATCTGGGTGTGAAGTGGGCCATCATGGGCACCAGCGCGCTCTCGAAGCCCCAGGAACTGAAGCGCTGCCTCAAGGAGTTCGGCGACCGCATCACCGTTGGCATCGACGCCCGCGACGGCCGCGTGGCGGTCCAGGGATGGACGGAAACCAGCGACGTCTCGGCTCTCGACCTCGCTCGCAAGATGGAGGAACTGGGCGTCCGCCGGATCATCTTCACCGACATCGCCACCGACGGCATGCTGGCCGGTCCCAATGTCGAGAGCACTCGCGCCCTGGCCGAGGCCGTGTCCGTGGACATCATCGCCTCCGGCGGCGTAACTACCCTCAATGACCTTCGTGTCCTCAAGGCCCTGGAGCCCCTGGGCGTCGTCGGCGCCATCGTCGGTCGCGCCCTCTACAGCGGCACCATCGACCTCGCCGAGGCAATCGCCGAGGCCGGCTCCTAAGGCCGCAGTTGCCCACAACCTATCGCCGGAATCAGAGGCGGCACGAAGTGCCTTGCGCACCCGTGCCGCCTTTCGCGTTCTGCCTTCGGTCCCGCTGCGACTATTCGCCCACTACCTCGTAAGTGCCCCGACCGGTTCCGCCAAAGGTCACCTGACCTGCCGTTACCTGCTCCGGACTCACCGTCAGGCCGCCCGAGCAGGACACCCAGGGACGGTTTCGGTAGGGCGCGGTGAAGCTGATCGTCTCGCCGGGGAAGGCCTCGCCGACCAGCCGGCGCTCCTGGTTCGCGTTGCTGCGAGCGTCGTAGGCGTACACGCCCAGGATTGCCACAGGACGATCCGTCGCCTCAAGCCGGACCGTGTGCCAGCCGAAGCCAAGCCCCAGGATGCCCTTGCGATTCTCAAGGAAGTTCTGTTTCTGGTCGAGGTCGACGAAGGGCACGTTGGTCGCCTGCACCAGCCTCTCCACACCATCCACCAGCACCCGCAGCGTTCCACCCTCGGCAGCATCCACATAGGCCACCGACAGATCGGTGCACAGCGAGTTCACCGTGAAGGCCTGACCCGGCTGCAGGACCGCCTGCTGCGATCCGTAGGGGGAGCCCCAGTCCGAAGCGAAGGGCTCAACCTTCGTGCCTGCCAGGTCCCAGCGAGGGTTGCTGACCGGGATAGACTGGCGCCCCGGACACACCTTCGCATCGACCGCACTGAGGTGAGCGCCCGTCCCGGCGAACTCCAGGATGTGGCGGTCACCGAGCCGGCAATTCCCCACCCGCTGCACAGAGTTGCGGAGGTTCCGGCCCATGTTGAGACCGCGAGAGGGCACCTCCTTGCCGTCCACGTAGACCTTGGTCGGCCCTTCCTGTGCCGAGCCCCAGCAGTTCATCACCGTGTCCTCAAAGATGAACCTGTTGTTCTTCAGCCGCGGGCTCTTGTCGTCGAAGGTCAGCATCTCACCTTCCCAGCCATAGCTGTTCGGATGCATGCGCTCGGGAAGCTGAAGCTGCGCCTGGCCTGCCTCGATTGGGTCCCAGCACTCGAAGGCCTTCTCCAGTTGCTTGAACCACATGTAGTGCGCCGCCGCCTGCGGGTGTCCGTCCGAGGGCACCAGTGCATTCCGGCTGCACCAACGCATCAGCCCGTCTTCGATGACGTCGTAGTCCATCACCGGAATCTGATACCGCAGTGCCAGGGCCGCCAGGTCGCCCACGTTAGGCGTGTAGCTCCCGGAGTTCTGGAACTGGCAGAACAGGAACTCGGTCCCGGGGTAGTGGCGCTGGATCCACCGGATCATGCCCTCGAAGACCGCCGCCTCGTCGGGGGTGTCGGTCTTCTCATTTGCGCCGCTGCCGAAGATCACCAGGTCCGGCCTCGGTCCTTCCGGCCGAGTGAACAGCTCCGGGTACAGCTCTTGCCAGGTCTTGCCGGTCGGGTGGCCGTTCGCGTCCTCACCCGGTGGCAGCGACAGCGAGCAGTACTCCGCCAGCCCCGAGTGCGCCTCACCCACACAGGAGCCGTCGCAGGCCATGAAGTTGAGACAGATCTTGCTCACCGGCAGGTTGAACTTGCGCATTAGCTCCAGCCGCAGGCGGCCTGCGTAGTCGTGATAGTGCTGCCACCAGCCGATGTACCCGTCCAGATCGGGACGCCCCACCTTCGAGCCGTCGAAGTTGCCCTCGGCCAGCGGCTGCTTGAAGGTCGGCGAGGCTGGGTCCTCGTCATAGGGGTACATCTTCGGGTTCGCGCTGCCGCGGTCGATGCTCGACCCCATGAGCAGGATGTGGATCGGCTCGCCTTTCCACAGCTTCTGAATCGTGCGCGGAAGATACCGGTACTGCGGCCCCATCGGGCGACCGGGCAGATCCGCCGCTTCGCGCACCGAGAGCGTCGTCTCGGTTCCCTTCACCAGACACGGCGACCACACCCACACGTTCGCCGCTCCCGCGTTCTCGAACTCCACCTGGACCGCCACGGTGTTGATGTCCTCGGAGTGTGACACGTTCTCGTTGTGGAACCGGCCAACGACCTCCACATCGGAGACTCGCAGCTCCACGGCGCCCACCTGGTCCGACTGCGCTTCCTTACTCGCCGCCACCACCAGCTCACCCCGCGAGTGCCGGGGGAAGGGCCGCTTGTCGGCGAAGCCAAAGTCGGCCGGCGACCAGGTGCCGTCCTCGCTATCGAGCTTCAGCACCTTCACGCGGGCTCGAAGCGTACCGGCTGCAGGCTGGTATCCGCCGACGACCAGGCTGAGATGGTCGCCGTGCGAGAGGCCCACCTCCGGCAAGGTCGCAAACTGCCACAGCTTCTTGCCGGGCGCAATCGAGACGAGGCCCTGGTTCCCGTAGGCCGGGCGCACCGCCGGGTCAACATGAGAGGGCCGTGTCACCGTGATGTCGCCCCAGGCGTCGGTGTTCCAGAAGGCGACGTTGTGCGAGCTGAAGCTGACCTTGTCTCCCAGCCGGTGGTTCTCGAAGGGGTGGAAGGCGAACTGCGGATTGGTCAGAAGATTGCTGGGTGGAGCAGACTGGGCGTGGGCAGCGGTAAGGCCGAGAGCCAAAGCAGCGACGGGAAGGAGCATGCGCATGGGTAAGCCACCTGGAGAACGGGATGGAAACAGGTTGGTAAGATTCTCCCCCTCGCGCGCCCTTCCTCCTCTGTCTCGTTTGCCCTGTTTGGCTACCTTTGCTATACTTCCCCCTGGCACTGATCGTGACCAGCGACGGCACCCGGGGAGCTGGTGCAAGATGCGCCTGTTTCGACGGAGCACGCCACAGACACCACGCGCCAGGTTCCGTGCCGGTACGCAGGCTCTGAACGCCGGGCGCTATGATGAGGCCGTAGCCCTGCTGACGGCTGTGTGCAAGGACGCGCCCGACAACCTTGGTGCCTTGCTCAATCTGGGCCTCGCCTACCACCGCCTGGGGCAGCATACCAAGGCGATCCAGGCCTTCGAGCGGGTCCACGAGCTCAATCCCCGCGAGCCGCGTGCCTACCTCAATCGAGCTGCCGCTGAGAACGCCCTGGGGCACCTCGACAAGGCCGAGCAGGCTCTCCTGCAGGCTCTGGAGATCGATCCGCGGCAGGTCGGCGTGCACTACAATCTCGCCGTGATCCACCTGAAGCGCAACCAGTACGCGAACGCCATGGCCGAGATGGAGCTTGAGTTGGCGGTCAACCCCGGTCATCGTGAGACCGAGATCGCCCTCCGAGCCCTGCGAGAACGCTTGATGCTGCGCTGAGGCCTCACCCGGTCGCCTTCTTGCGACCGGTCCCGGCAGATTCCACGAGCACTGAGGTGTTCCATGCCCCCGGAAGAGATGGACGTCGGCAATGCGGAGATGGCCCAGTTCTGCCGCCAGTTCTCCAGCCTCATGCACGCCCAGGTCAACATCATCGACATCTTCGAGGCCCTGCGTGAGCAGACCGGCAGTGCCCTGCTCCGCGAGATTCTCGACCACGTGCGCGAGGATGTGGAGATGGGCCGTACGCTGGCCACGGCCTTCAGCCGCTACCCGCAGGTCTTCTCTCCCTTCTTCATCAGCATGATCCGCCAGGGCGAGCTTGAGGGTGAGCTCGATCGCATCCTCACCGACCTTGCGACGCACTTCGAGACGCGCCTGGAGGATGGCGTCGATGCAACCCGACGCCGTGACACAGGCGGCTTTGACCTCGAGGGCATTGCCTCCGTCTTCCAGTGGATCTTCATCTGGTTCTCCGCGCTCCTGGGCTTCTGCGCCTTCGGCGGAGGCCTTGTCTATTACGCGACCGACATGGGTGCCATTCCCGGCCGGGTGCCCGCCAATATCGCCCTCTTCGTCGGCGTCATCATGTTCCTCGGAGTCCTGGTCTTCACCCGTGGCCGCCGTCGTCGAAGGGGGTAACCGCTGGCCGGGCCGAACCGCTTCCGTGGGGTTTCGTCTGATATGATGACAGGGGATACTTACAGGTAGACCCTGAGATCAGACGGGCGGAGGGGAGTGGGAAGCATGACACGGCTGACACCGACCGTCCTTGCACTATCGCTTCTTTTGCTCGTGGCGCTGGCCGCTGCGCAGGCCGACGGCACTACTGCGACACCCCAAACTGGCCAGTACCAGTTCTTCAATGAGGGCGGCTCCACGAGCCGTGCTATACCCAAACTCGGAGCCGGTGCCATCGGCATTCGCACACAGCCCGCTCCCGGCTCCTTCACCTGGCGCGGCGGCACTGACTACGTGCCTGGCCTGGGCCCCGGAAGCCTCATGCACACCGTGAAGCCCGGCACCGGTCAGCAGGCCACGCCACAGCAGCTCTTCGGCCCCGGCGGGATCCTCGAGTACAACCCGCCCTTGCCCTCCGGCTCATACCCCTTCAAGACGTACGACAACTACTTCTACTCCTACCCTTCCAACGACCCGCGCTGGAACCGGGGCTACAACAACTACAACAACTACGCCCCCTACGGGACAGACCAGTCAGGCTATGGCGCCTGGTACCCGCCCGCGACGCAGGGCGCAGGCACTGCCGCTACCACGCCGACCACTGGTGCCGCCAACACGCAGGCCAACACCGAGCAGCCCGCCGCGATCACCTGGAACGGCCTGCTCTACGTCCCGACCCGCGACTACTTCCTTGCCCTCGGAGTCACCGCCTACTGGGACGAGACCCGGCGCAGCGCCGTCGCCGTCCTCAAGGATGGGCGAACGGTGGTCCTGCCCCTGGAGGGGACCACGCTCTACGTCGACAATAAACCCGTCACTATGACAGCCGGCACCGCCGTGATCGGCGGAGTGATGATGGTTCCGATGCTGGCTCTCTCGGAAGCTCTGAGCATCTCTCTCCAGTATGACGAGGCCAGCGGCATGGTCTACCTGGTTCCCCTGCCGACACCGGCCGCAAGAACCGAGACGAAGCCTGCGACCGAGACCAAGCCCGCAACCGCAAGCCGGGGCGGAACCGGCCAGACTCCCTGACGTCCGCGAGACTCTTCCTGACCTTCCCGCCTCCTGACGCTCACGGGGACAGCGCCCACAAGGGCCTGTCCCCGCTGAGTGTCTACGACCCTCTCGTCGGCCGAGAAGGGACCCCGCACCTTCGCGGAGAAGGGGACACCCCAGTTCGTCCAACCTACGTCTACCGGATTGGCAGGTTCAGCCATGCCCGAAGCCCTCGCCCATGTGACACGCGGTGACTTGATCGAGTGCATCCATTACGGTGACCTTGCAGTCTGCGACGCCGCCGGCAAGCTCGTGGCTTCCGTCGGCGATCCCTCGCGCCGGGTCTACTGGCGCTCTTCCGCCAAGCCGATTCAGGCCCTTGGCGTCGTGCAGAGCGGGGCAGCGGATCGCTTCGCTTTCACTGCCCGCGAGTTGTCCGTGTGCTGCGCCTCCCACAGCGGCTCAGCAGAGCATGTGGAGACCGTCCGCGGCATCCTCGCCAAGATCGGCCTCGATGAGACCGCGCTGCAGTGCGGCACTCACTGGCCGGGTGACACGGCCGAGCGCAACCGGCTCATCAAGGCCGACGCAAGTCCCTCTCCGGTCCACAACAACTGCTCCGGCAAGCACAGCGGCATGCTGGCCTCGACCGTAGCCTGGGGAGCCGACCCGGGCGGCTACCTCGCCCTCGACCACCCGGTGCAGAAGCGCATCTACGAGAACCTCTCGCTGCTGTCCGGCGTCCCCGTGGCAGACATCCCCTGCAGTGTCGACGGCTGTGGTGCGCCGACTCATGCCATGAGCCTGCAGGCCATGGCGACGGCCTTTGCCCGGCTGGCGTGGCCTGACGAGATGCCGGAGCCGATCCAGCAGGCTGCACCACGAATCGTCGCCGCCATGGCCGCCGATCCGGTGATGGTGAGCAGTCGCGGGAGCTTCAACAGCCTTCTGCTTGGGGCCGGGATGGGTCGCATCGTCGCCAAGGGAGGCGCTGAGGGCCTTTTCGTCCTCGGCGTCACCACGCGCGGACTGGGGATTGCCGTGCGCACCTCGGACGGCAGTGGCCGCTGCCATCCGCCGGTCGTCTTGCACCTTCTGGCTTCCCTGGGTTGCCTGGAGCGCGACCTGGGCGAGGCCCTGGCCGACTTCGTGCGCCCCAAGATCACCAACTGCCATGGCGTGAGCGTCGGCGAGATCAGACCCACCTTCGAGCTTGCCTGAGTCTGCGAAACGTGCATCGCTGAAAAGGGGATTGTCTGTGAGCATCAAGGTAGGGCTGGCGGGAGCCGGAGCCGTCGCACGAGCACACCTGCGGGCCTTCGTCCGTCACCAGCAGGTCGAGGCCGTCCAGGTGGCAGACCCGTGCGCGGAGGCTCGTGACCGGCTGGCCGCCGAGTACGGAATCCTCCGCCGCAGTTGCGCTGACCTCGCCGAGCTCTTGGCCGACGAATCGCTGGAGCTCATCGACCTGTGCACGCCGCCGGAGCTTCATTGCGAGCAGGCCCTCGCGGCTCTTCGGGCCGCGAAGCACGTCATCGTCGAGACACCCCTGGCGCTGACGGTACAGGACTGTGACGAGATGATCCAGGTGGCCGCCGAGACCGGCCGCCACCTCTACTGTGCCCTCAACCACCGCTGGTTCCCCGCCCATCGACGCGCAGAGGAGGCTCTTGCGGCAGGCGAGATCGGTCGTCCCCTGCTCGGCATGGTCGCTGTTCTCGGCGATCAGCGACCGCTTGCCGCCGACCTTCCCAACTGGCGCGATTCCTGGCAGCAGGCAGCGGGCACCACCCTCCTTGAGAGTGGCTATCACGCGGTGTACCTGCTCCAGCGCTTCTTCGGACCGACGAGCGCCGTCACGGTAACCACCGGCAAGCTGAGCCAACCGGATAGCGAAGCCGAGGTCGCTGCCGACGATACCTGCCTGGTGGCGCTGGAGATGCAGAGTGGAGCCCTGTGCAACGTGGTGGTCACCTACGCCGCTGCTGGTGACCGCTGGAGTGAGGAGCGTCGTCTGATTGGTTCCGAGGGTTCGCTTCTGATCCGGGACAATCCCGAGGACGAGATGCC
>JBDKVB010000106.1 GCA_039679385.1 Armatimonadia bacterium
GTGGTAGGTCCCGGCTCGGACCGCACCCGGCGTGAAGTGCACCTCAGAGCTGCCGATCTCATCACCCCAGACGGTCGCGCGGCAGATCGCAGCGGCAGCACGGACGCAGGTCACGTGCTGTGCAGCGAGTCCCGGCTTGCTTCGTCCTGCCCGGAGGTGGTCAAGGATTACCGGGCGTCCCAACAGTGCCGAGAGCGACAGGGACGTGCGCAAGACCTGGCCGCCGCCTTCTCCAAAGGACCCGTCGATGTGCAAGGCGGACATGGTGTAATTGTGGCGTAGTGGGCCAGTTGCGTCAACCCCTCCGGCGCGGGCCAACAGTCGGGACCTCACTGCGGCGAGGAGCGAGGCTGCAGCCATGCGATGGAGACTGCTCCTGTGGCCAGGCGCGATCTGCGCGAAACCTTTGCGTGGGGCAGACGTCTGTTTCAGTCAGGGAACCCTTAGGAAGTGCAAGGGTGCGTTGGTGAGCTGCCGGAGCCTGCTGAGTGAGCTCCGGCCACGCTGTGAAGCCGTCTCCCTTTGTTGCACAAACCCACGAGCAAGGTAGGTCGCAGCGATGTCACATCGCCCTTTGGCTTGTGTCGTGCTGGCTGTTGCACTCCTGATACTGTGTGCAGTTGCGCAAGCAGGTGCTGTGGAGCAGAGCAGGCCCTGGCGGATCGGCGTGTCGGGGAGCTACTGCAGCGGGTACTGGGGGATGCTGGGGCGACTGGGGCTCCCGCGCGAGAGGCTCCTGGAGCAGCGTGTCTGGGAGGCCGACTACCTCAAGCAGTTTGACGTGGTGCTAATGGGCTCCGCCTGGGGCGACTCCTACCGCACGGGTCGGGCGGTCGAGGAGTTCGTCTATGGAGGCGGCATCGCCGTCACCGAGTACACTGTGTGGCCCTCGTCGAGCGTTCTCCCGGGAGATAGGTATGGCGACCGCCACACACCCAACCTGCGCTTTGTGGAGAGCGACTGTCCGGCGAGTCGCGGTCTGCCGCAGTTGGGAATCGTCTACACGAGCCGACGCAACGGGGTGTCGATCTTCCCAACCCCGGGACGGCCGGAGACCTATGAGATTGCCCGCTACACAGACCGCGGCGCTCCGTCCGACGTGAGCGGCGCCTTTCGAACCGGTAACGGCGATGCGCCGGCGATGCTCCTGTTCCGCTACGGCAAGGGCTGGTGGCTCTGGTGCGGAACGCAGATGTCTTACCAGACCGCGCTGCGGGACTCGGAGTTCGTACCCGCGATCCTCAACGCCCTGGACTTCGCCAGCGGCGGCGAGTTACGTTCGATCGTGGCGCCGACCGCGCTCACTGCCGATCAGCTCCTGACCGCGAAAGACCTCATCGACGTGCAGGTCCGACGGCGTCCGGGACGAGGCGACCGACAGACGCCTCCCTCGCCCTTTGAGGTCTGGGACGATGACGCGGAGCAGAGCGGCGACTTCGACCTGACCGGCACGCTGCGAAGCGGCTCGAGCGCAGAGGCCGTGGCAGCCTACTGGAATCTGCAATCCTACCGATCCGTGCGCTTCGACGCACAGGAGGCGAAGATCCTCCGGGTTGACAACGGCCAGGAGACGACCGTCGCCTCGGCGCCACTGACGCCCACTTCGGCCAAGAGCCGCCAGGTGCACGTGAAGAGACGCCACGGACAGGTCTTTGTGCGTATTGACGGCGTGCCTCTGATGTCCGCGGTAGACGGTCGCGAGCAGCAGGGCGTCGTGGCTGCCAGAGGCCTCGACGACGTGTCCTGTCAGCCGGCAAGCCCCGTGGACTTCAGCGACGATTTCATGCGCCTGCCGCAGGAGCAGAGCGACTGGGAGGCCGTGACCGGGACCTGGCAGGTGCAGCAAGACCGCGGTGACCGCAACGCAGGCGAAGTCAGCATGAGCGCAAACCCCTTCCGCTACGAGGCGACGGCGACGGGTAACACGGAAGGCCGTGCTGTGGTCGGCTCCTGGGCCTGGGATGACTACGAGGCCGAAGTCTCGGTACGCCCGACCTGTGCAACGGTCGGAATCCTGGGGCACTACGAGAGCCCGCAAAGCTACCTTGCCCTGCAGGTCCCCGTGACCAGGAGCGGCGACAAGCCGGGCGAGATCTCGGTGGTGGCCTGCAGTCAGGGCCAGCGACGCGTAATCGCCACCGCTCAGGGCGCCTGCCGGTGGGATGAGTGGACTCGCCTCGGGCTGAGGGTCTCCGGCGGCTACGTGCAGGCGCTCGTGGATGGACAGATCGTGGCCGAAGCCCTTGATCCGGTGCGCGGAGTCGGACGGGCGGGCCTCACGCTCACCGGCGGGAAGGCTCTCTTCGACGACGTCTCAGTGAAGGCCTGGGAGGCCTTGCCAAGACCCTTCGGGACAACTCCGGCGGCCAACTGGGACGCCGACAAGGGGACCTATGAGGTCGCAAGCGGCAAGACCGGCGAGATCGAAGTCCGCGGCAAGCCTGAGGCCCGAATCCTCTCTCCGTGGATGGGACGCGACGCGTACCGCTGCTGGGCCTCCTTGCGTCCCGACAAAGCCCAGGAGGCCGGTCTGTTCCTGCGCTACCTCGGACCTCGACAGTACTACCTGCTCGTGTTCTCTGCAGCACCGGAGGGACAGACCCAGGTGCGACTGACGCGGGTGAATCGCGACACCGAAGCCACGCTCGGCGAGGCCACGCTGACCGGCGGACTGGGCGTCGAACGAAGTGTCCTTGCACAGTTCGTCGGCGACCACCTGCAAGTGTGGGTGGATGGCGAGAAACGCTTTGAGCTCGCGGACGACGGTCCCCTCTACGGACGGCTCGGGATGTACAGCAAGGGAGAAGGCGCAGCCTACTTCCGCAACCTCGGGGCGCTGCCGGTTGACGCGGAGGAGCATCTGGTCGATGACCTCACTCCGAGTTTCGCCGGGATCCTCGACCGGCACACCTGGGCCGGGAAGGTCAACTCACTCGTCAGTTCGCCCACGGATCTGCGGCTCTTCTGGCACCGTGGTGAGTTCGCCGGCGACGTGACCCTGAAGATGGGTGTGCGGCAGCAGAAGGGCGAGCCGGTGACGGTCGCCTCGGCCTTCCTGGGTGACGGTCAGGCGCCGGCTTCAGGCTACGAGATGCGCATCACGCGGACCTGGGACCTCAAGGATGTGAAGCTCGAGGTATTCCGGCTCGGGCAGAAAGTGGCGGAAGGGACCGCGCCGCTGTTCAGCACCCGGACGGAGTTCGAAGCGGAGATGTCACGGGCGGGCCAGACGCTGGTGCTGCGCCTCGACGGTGAGGCGGTGCTGCGGTACCGCGATGACAAGCCCTTGGACGCACGCCACCTGGGCATGAGGCTCGCGGGGTCGCTGCTCTACCCGGATGACACGCGCATCGAGACGCCGGCAGTGCGTGTCGACACCTTCGCGGAGGCAGCCACCGGCTGGACCGGTGAAGCCGGGACCTGGGAGGTCAGTAGCCGGTGGTCCTGCACACCGGGCTGGACGTGGTTTGCCGGCTGGGGAACCAGCGACGTATGGACGCGCACCAAGGACGCCTTCGTGGGCGATCAGCGCATAGACATGTTCGTCGGCTGCAAGATGATGGACGTCCCCGGCAATGAGCGGAACAAGAAGGAAGTGCTCCAGGAGCTGCGCCTGGGCATGTGCACGAAGCCGGGCGACCTCAACAGCGGCTATCGCTTCATCCTCGGAGGACGCAACAACACCTGGACGGCCATCCAAAAGAACGGGAATACGGTTGCCGAGATCGCCTGGAGAGTCCCACAAGCGGGGCTTCACAATGACTGGACCCTTATGAGCGCGGTGAAGCATGGCAACGTGATAAGCCTGGAATGGGAGGGGCATGAGGTCCTGCGGTATGTCGACCCCGA
>JBDKVB010000107.1 GCA_039679385.1 Armatimonadia bacterium
AGTAGATGCCGGTGCCGTCCTCGCGCACGATCTTGGTCCGGCGGCCGTCGTCGTCGTAGCTGTAGTACAGGCTCTGCAACAGCCCGCCCGTGCCGGCGTGCAGCAGGCTCTGCACCTGCCCGGCGTCATCGTAGTTGTAATAGCTGGTTACCTGGTTCGGCAGACACCGGGTGAGCTGCCTATGGACACATCTTCTCCTCCGCTGCTGACGGTGGTGCAGGTGCGAGGTGTCGGCACTTCACCAATGCCACGCAGCTGGCAAGGGCCAGGGCCGAGACTGTCACCCCGAAGGCTATCCAGGGCCCTCCGCGCGGGATCCAGAGGTATGTCCAGGCATATGACAGCGTCGCAGGCAGTCCCACAAGCTGAAGAGCCAGGACCGAAGGTGAGAGCCGTCGTCCCAAGCGTGGGCAGACCATGAGCCAGGCGAAGCTGACAGCTACCGTCAGGAGCAGGCAACCGGGCGCCTCATATAGGTCGGGCTTCGGCGGCGCCGCCCTGAGGAGGAAGAAGAACCAGTACCCTGAGAGGAAGACGCACAGCTACGCAACGCTGCAAGACGTGAGCGCCCAGTCCCAGCAAGTGACTGGCTCTCTGCGTCGGCGCGTGGACAGGAAAGCTACCACCATAGGGATGGTCACCTGCGCGACTATGCCGAGCACCACAACCAGGTCATGTTCCCAAGTGCGTATCCAGACCATCTGGGCCGCCTCCCACAGCTCACGGCGTTGGGCCCAGCCCTGCATCCATCCGCTTGAGGCAGTAGGCTCTACCGAAGTCACGCTTGTGCTCACGAAGGCCGGAAGAGGGAGCTTGTACCGATCCAGCTTGCAGCCGCCAGCCCCCCTGCAAACAGGCAGAGACCGAACCGCATACCTGTGAGGACCACCGAGAGTGCAGCCGGTCCGCTGACCCCTGGCGGCGTGAGCGTCCACATGGCCAGCATTCCCGTGGCCACCGACATGGCCAGGCTGTAGAAGACCATCAGCCAGCGCCGTTTCAGAGCCCTCTCAGTCCATGGCGCGCCTCCCGAGGGAACGGCCAATCCCGCTCTCTCGGCGATCAGGCGAACGGCTTCCTCGCCGTTCCTGAGCGATCCCTGGGCGATGGTGAGTGCAGTAAGGGTCGGCCAGCGCCCACGCAGCACCAAGGTGACGCCGTCCGGGCACAGTGGCGAGGCCCCGTCGCTCAGGGGTACCGCCACGCTGATGCTCGAGTACTGTATCCAGCGCGGTCCGCCGAGTGTCCATACGTAAAGGCCACTTCCACCGATGCGAAGGTATATGGCTGCTCGACGGACCAAGTATGCCCAGCCCCCTGCCACCAAGACGGCGAGTGCAAACGAGAGCGCACTGCCCACCCTCAGCAGGCCCCAGACTGGTGCCCCGAACAGGCCGAGTAGCCCGAGTCCGGAGACGATCGCGCACACACCCCTCGCGGTCGGCCAGTACACCCGTGCCCCATCGTTCGGAAAGGGCAGCAACCCGCCCTCAGTGGTCACCGCATGCGCTTCAGGTTCAGTTGCCGCGGGCAGCTGGAACAGGTAGATCGTGTACAGCCACATTCCGGCCAGGGCTCCCGCCAGGGCTACGCAGAACCCCACCATGGGTGCAAGTGGCAGAGGTGCTCCGCTCGCCTGTGGCGGTCCCTGGTCGTGACTCCCCGGGAGCAGCTGCGAGGCCACAAGCGCCAGCATCACGGTCATCGCGACGCACCACAGGCCGAGTAGCCACCGCCATGGCCGCATGGGCTCCACGTGATCGGGGGGCACCGTCAAGTCGGCTCGAACCGCGATCAGGTGGACCGCTTCCTCGCCCCTCCTCAGGAACGGCTCGGTGATCCTGAGCGCTGGCACGGACCACCATCCACCAGTGAGAACGAAGGTGGTGCTCCCGCGTATCAGCGACGCTAGACCCGACCGAGGACGTGGTCCCAGGTACATCGAGCGCATCTCGGCGCGGAAGGTGGTCGGATCGGTCCAGAACACCGCCCCACTGATGCTTGAGTACGGTATCCTGCGCGGTCCGGCCAGCGTCCACACCTTCACCGCATCGTCCCCCACGTGCAGACACAGGGGCATCGAGCGGAACACGAGAGCGCAGAGCACAGATACGAGAACGGGCCCAAGCAGCCGGACTGGCCACGCCGCCGGAGGAGGCCATTCCCACATGGCGGAGACACCAGTGAACCAGAGGCCAACCGCACCCACGGCGAAGCAGACACCGGTGGCCGTCGGCCCGTGTGCAGGTACGTGGTCGCTGGCAGCCTGCGCTGCTTCGCCGCCCGCCGGTCTCACACTCAGCACCGCCATGACTTCCAGTGGTAGTAGTGGCAGTAGAGGATGTGGAACTCTGGGGTGCCCAGGCCGGCGCCGACGCTTCCCGTGAGCGCGCCTGTGACATCCCCTCCGGGAACCAGCACGTCTGGTACCGAGACGCTGACTTCGCCGCCCCCTGACCAGTTTCCGGGTCCCACCGAGCCGCCGACCTGGACAAACGGTCCTTCCCAGTTCGATGGGTCAACGGGACCGACGGTCGGGCCTGCCCCGAGGTTGACACTAGCGCCAGCTCCCACGTAGATACCCAGACACCAGTAGTAGTACAGATCGCACTTGCCCGCGCAGCGGTCATACACCAGTTGCACGCCCGCGCGGGCGCCCACAGGTACTGCTATCAGGGTTCCTGGAATGAGGACGACTCCGCCGCCCTGGATGTTGAGGTCGACTTCGCCCCCCGTGATGGGCGGCTTCCGCATCGTCCTGAGGCCGGTCGGGTCGCAGTAGCGCACTGGCGAGTTCCTAACGGAGGGATACGCTCCGACGCCCTGCCTTGCGATCGGGTCCCTACTCCCAAACCTCCCCGTTCCAGCGTCGTACCATCGGTGCCACAGGAGCATCAGGTTCGGCAGGGGTTCGGTGAAATAGCCGTAGGCGCCGACGTACTGGTACGGAGTTGGCGTCGTGCCGCTGCTGTGCAGCGTGTTGC
>JBDKVB010000108.1 GCA_039679385.1 Armatimonadia bacterium
GTCTGCGGCTGTATGGCGCAGGGATGGGCCTCCGGCGAGAAGAGCGAGAAGCGGTCGATCGGCGCAACGCCGACCAGATCGACGCCCATGCCCTTTGCGATATCCTTGAACTCCTGAGTTGTCATGCGACTGTCCTCCCAAGCTGAGAGTATCGGCATCCTCGACCCTGACAGTATAGGCAAGCACCTGTGGGTGCCGAAAGCGCAGCAGCGATAGATCTGGTGGGACAAGACGACAAGGGGCGACAGCTCAGTCGCGCTGCGGACGCGCCTGCTCACGGTAGCGTGTCGGACGCATCCCGGTGATGCGCCAGAACACCCGGCTGAAGTGGCGCGGATCGGGGAATCCGCAGCGCTCGGCGATCTCCACGGAGCTCAAGTCCGTGTGGGCAAGAAGGTCCCGGGCATGGGCGATGCGCCGGAGAGTGATGTAGCGAGCCGGTGGCACACCCACTGCCTCGGTGAAGAGCTGACGGACCCTCACCGGGCTCAGGTGCATGACCTCGGCGAGCCGGGACACGCTCCACTCGCCGCCGAGATCGGCGTCCAGGGCGGAAAGGGCATCCGTCAGGCGATCATCGACCACGGGCGCACGCCTCAGCGCATCAGACTTCTGGAGCTCGCCCAGCCAGCGATCAACCAGGATGCGTGCCCAGCCCTCAGCGCCCAGAGTCAGCGCGTTGCCATGCGCTGCCAACTGCGCGAGTAGCTGCTCCCAGGGCTCGATGAGCGCCTCCGGGTGAGGCACCCGGTGCATCCTCGGGACCTCGTAGAGACGGAAGAAGTCCATCTCGCCCCAGATGCGCATCTCGAAGCTCAGGATGTAGCGAGTGGCATCATGCTCAGAACGGTTCTCTGCCTTTGGAGACGAGCCCGACGGAAAGAGCACCAGCGTTCCGGGACCACAGTCCACGCCGCCGGCGTCGGTATGCAGATAGAGGGTGCCGTCGCTGATCAGCCACAGGACGGCATGGTCACGTCGCCCCGGTTCCAGCTCCCAGCCCGGCGGTACCGTCGGCCGCGCCGCATAGTAGAACGTAAAGGACAGCGAGCCGGCGAAGCCGACGCTGGGAAGTGGTCCGGGGTGAAAGATGCGTGGGGTCTTCGACATGATGTCCGTCCGCGCCAGAGGGCGCTCGAGGCTAGACGATCCTCGGTATCTGCAGCGGCGCAGCAGGGAGCACTGCGACCCGCGCCTGTGTGAATCGGCGCGACATATCGGCCATCAGCCGCTCCCAGTCACTGTCGCCGTACCAGGAGCGATCGGGCGGCATGAACCCGGCACCGTACTGCGGCGAGTAGAAGAAGACCGGTGCCCTCATGAGCAGTTCGTCCGTATGCGCGGGCGCCTGCAGCACAGGACGCTTCTTGTACTCGTCCAGAGGCCCGTCGTAGAGGCCGTGATAGGTGCTCGGATCAGCGAAGTCACTCAGGATCAGCGTCGGCACCTTGAACTGGCGAACCGGGTTCTGGGCCTTCGAGTACTGGGTACCGTCGCCGTCCAGCGGGTAGGCGTTGGCGATCACCAGGTCCAGCTTATCCCCGGGCATGGGCGTGTCGCCGACCTTGCGGGCGAAAGCCACGGCTCGGCGATGGGCCTTGGTCGGCTCTCCCGCGAAGAGACCGCACATCTCCTTCTGCGAGTTCACGACGACGCATAGCGAGTAGTTCAGGCCAAGCAGGGCACCGGCTTCCTCAAGGTCGCGTCGCGCCGGTGATACGCCGGGAGCAGAAGTCCACACGCCGCCCTTCAGGCGTCCGTGGTGGCAGTGGATCGTGGAGACATGAGCGATGCCGGGCACAACCATCTTGGCCCCACCACCCCAGGCGACGAGGTGGTGGGGGTAGACGGTGGACATGGACAGGATGAAGTCGGCGTCGGCGGCCGCGGCATTGACCAGCACCGGTGTGCCCTGGCTCGTTAGCCCCACATACTTGACCTTCGGGCTGTAGGCATCGTGCGACACGACCTCACCGACGCGGTCGAGAGCTGCACCCAAGCGGGCACGGGTCTCCCTGCGGTTCATGGGCCGGTGTGCGCCATTGCCAAGGACGATGGTGATCTGCTGCTTCGTAAGCCCGGCAGCCTCGAGTTCGTCGATCACAGCGAGGCACAGGGTCTCGGCCGGAGTTGGCCGCCGGAAGTCATCCACGAGAAGCACAGCCTTGCGCGCACCACGTGCCGCCTGCGAGATCGGCTCGGCACCGGCGGGCTTGGCAAGGGCCTTCGCGATGCCATCCGGGGTCAGCGCCGGGCGGTCCTGCATCGGACACACCGTCACATCCCAGCCGGCAGGAAGTGGGAGCTCTACTTCGCGGTCGTCGCGTTCTGCGCCAAGGCGCAGGCGAACCGTCTGGCTTCCACTGGTCATTTGGAGAGCTCCTCCAGACCCGCTAGGGCGGTATCGGCCCACAGCTTTCCCGTCCCCTTCGGAGCGCGCACATGGCGGCAGAGACGAGTCTCGTAGCTGCCCTCGTCCAGAGCACGATCAGTTGCCACATACCCGACGGTGCCGTTGGCGATCCCGATGTTCATCGTCTGGGCGAAGGGCGAGCGCTGCTTGATGTCCAGACCGATCTCGGTGAAGACCTCACCGGGAAGCCCAACGACCCCAAGGTCACCGATCCGCAGAGAATGGATGGGCATCGGCCACTCCTTCGGCCCCTCGGCACACAGGACGACCTCGCGGGCGTAGATCCATTCGTGATCATCCGGCTTCTCGCCGCTGGAATAGAGCACCTGGGCGGCAGCAAGCTCCTCCGCCGAAGGGCAGCGAGCGGCGAAGTTGACCTGGGTGAGCTTGGCGCCGAGAGGCACGTCGTCGGAGAAGTCCTCCTCGCGCAGGCTGCTCCAGGCACGCCAGGCTTCTGCAGCCACTACGTTCGCGACGCGCTCAATCTGATGGGTAATGGTGAGGCCCTTGCGAGCAGGCTTGGTGAAGTCGCAGTTGTTGACATCGCCGAAGGTGCCGTTAGCCAGCGGGCACACGAACTCCGACCCGGCGAAGCGATTCAGCGCCCGACCGAAGGCGGCGAAGTAGTCGGCGCAGACGACGTTGTGATTGATCTGGACGCCGACATAGTGAAGGCTCAGGTTGCCCAAAGCGGCGATGATACGCCCCTCAGGAGAGCGGAAGACCATGAGCCCGAGCTGCGGATCGGTGGGACCGGCCGGACGCAAAGCCTCCGGATTCTGGTACCCCGGATTCATACGCACGCTGCCGTCCTTCATGTGCCAGCGGCGGTTATGTACCTCGCCGGGGCACGAACCCGCGGCATGAGCGAACTGGGCAGGCTCGAGATGCGCAAGGGCCATGGAGAAGGCATCCGCAATCCGGGACACGACCCAGTCTCCGTAACCTTCCTGCGCGGGCGTGCCGAGGGACGCACGAAGGGCTGGTCCAGTGTGGGTATGGGTGCCGGCGATCAGGACGTTCTCGGGCGCAAGGTCGTGGCGCTCACTGATCAGAGCCTTGGCGGCGTTCACGAACTCGGTTGGCACGGTGATGAGGTCGCAGATCACAAAGCCAAGGGTGGTATCGCCGTTGGACAGGGCGATGGCCTTGGCATGGAGTGGATCGATGATGTCGGTAGCCTGGCGGTCGTTGAAGTAACCAAGCAGATGCGCACCCAGTCCGGGCGTGATGTCGATCTGGGCAGCTCCAGCTCTGAGCTGGGACATGGTAGCCTCCTGTAGGCTTCTGCGTAGAGCGGCGTCTCTGACAGCGGCGGCTATTCGCGAGACGAAGGTGCATCCCTCCTGCGTGTAGGCAGTTACTGCCCGACTACACGCAGGTTGCTCATCGTGACATCCCGCACATACTCAGGCCCCGGGATGACGGTCACCGGGTCACCGGCGATGTCGTAGCGCAGGACGTTGGTGATGATCGAGTCGCACAGCGAGCCCCCGATCATGATGGTGTACTGCGCACGGCTGATGACGTTGCTGATCAGGATCCGGCTGGTATCGCCCACCGGGGCGACTCCGCCGCCGTAGGCGCTGTCGCCGATCTTGACGGCCGCCCGGCAGCGCATTTCCGCAGGCGAAGTGTCGATCAGCCCGTCGAGGATAATGTCGTGCAGACGCGAGCCCGGGGTGTTGAGCAGCCTGACGATATGATGCCCACCCTTGCAGTAGCCGCGGATACTTCGGAGGGTCACGTTCCGGATGTCGTCGAGTCCCTTGCCGCGGTCCTCGCAGGAACTGACCATCGTCGAACCGAGAGCACCGGCAACACTGCCGGCACGCGGGATCGCGGTGAGGGCGATCAGGTCATCGCCGGTGTAGCCGGTGATGTTCTCGATGAGGAAGTCATGGCAGCCGAGGCGCAGATCGATTCCGTCCTGATTCAGGACCGTTCGCTGCACGCCGTCGATCGTCTTGGTGCCGGCGGAGGCGAAGCCGAGGTCCCGCAGCGTCCCGTAGGCGCAGCGCTCCAGGGAGATCGCCCAGCAGTGAGAGTCCTTCATGGTCAGGTTCTCGATGCTGAGGTTCTCGACGAAGGCCATCAGGATTCCGATGTTGCGCCAGTCTCCGGTCTGGCTTTCGGCCTTCACCCCGGCGTCGGTGCCATAGGTGCGCTCACCGAGGGTCTTGCCGCTGTCGCCGGTGGCCCGTGGGTGGTCGGCGCCCTCCAGCAGGACCTTCCCGACACCATAGATATGGATGTCCTGCAGGGGCTTGATGTCGGCGATGCCCACTCCGCAGTTCGCGCTGCGGATCATGTTGTCGCGGCAGCGGTCGGAGAGCTTAAGGTGGCAGTTGTTGAGCTCCAGCGTCGTGTCGCCGGGGAGCAGTATCGCCGAGTCCAGCAGCCAGAGGTCGCGGTCACCGTCGGCGGCATGGTTGCGACGCGGGATGATGACCCGCATGCCCGTGCCTGCGGCGGCCTGGACAGCCTGGTTGATCCGCTCCACGTCGGAACCCTGGAAGGCATTCGGAGTGATATAGGTCTGCTCTTGCATGAGAGTGGACTCCTCATCTTGTCTGGCTTCCGGTGCCGGGCGAGCCGGGCTCGGCTCCGGCCCAGCCAGCGCGAGCACTCCGCAGGCCGCCTGGAGCAAGCACCCGAAGACAAGCGCCCGGAGGCTCAGGCACCGCGGGCTGTAGCGTGTACTGTGGGCACTCATAGCCGGAACTCCGGCACTTCCACCGGGATGCCGCCCTTCTGACGCGAGACCTCCGTCATCAGGCCCGCGGCCGTCAGGTTGAGCGCGTCAACCACATCGACCGGCGGGCGAGTGTCGTCGAGGATGCAGCGAGCGAACTCCTCGAGCATCAGCGGTGCGCCGCCGTCATAGCTGTCGTTGACGGCCTCGGCCGGCAGGTTCTTCCAGCCCTCCGAGACATACTCGGAGTAGTTCCAGAGGCTCTCCCAGGTGCCCGGGGCGGTGCGTCCGTGGACGTAGATGCGGTGCTCCTCGCCTGCCGCCCGGGGTCCTTCGTAGGCGGCACCGGTGCCCTGGAGCCCGTAGTAGGTGTAGTTGTTAGGGCGGTCGGAGAAGAAGTCGAGGCGGATGCGGGCCTGTCGGCCGCTGACGGTCTCCAGAAGCACCGTGCAGGTGTCGTCGGCGAGGACCCAGGGGATATGCCGTTGCCCGGAGCCCATGCAGATGACGTTCTTCATGCGCTCGCCGAAGGCCCAGTAGATCGGCCCCAGGTCATGAGTCATGTAGTGATGACCCAGGCGCATGGCCAGCTCGGCGGTTCGCCAGTTGTAGCCCTTGTCTGGATGCAGCAAAGCGCCCTTGAGGTCCTGGAGTTGCTCGGACTCGCCGTAGTAGAGCTCGCCGAAGAGTCCTGCCTTCACCATGCCCATGACGACTGACCAGGGGCGGTACCAGCAGTAGTTCTCGGCCATCATGTACTTGAGCCCGGAGGACCGCACAGCTTCGAGCAGCTCCCAGCACTGGTCGATGCTCGTGGCCGCAGTGACCTCGGAGAGCACGTGCTTGCCCGCCTTCAGGGCCTGGACTGCGTGCTGAACGTGCAGCGGCATCGGCGAGGCAAGAACAACGGCATCGACGTCAGAATCGAGGAGCGCCTCGAAGCTGGTGAAGGTCGTGGTAACGCCCGTCTTGGCGACGGCGGCAGCCAGTCTCTCCTCGTTGGCATCGCACAGGGCGGTCAGTTCGGCGCTGGGGGCGAAACTCATTGAACGGGCCAATCCTGCACCACGACCGGCCCCGAGAACTCCGATTTTGACGCTGTCCATGGGTGAACCTCACTTATGACTGGGAGTGCATGATAGCGGGCGTCCGAGCCTTCGGACGCCCGCTCGTCTGTTCGCCCTCCTGAGTGGACTGCCCTTCCGGCCTTCTACTCAAGGTTTCGGTTCCGGTCCCGGCGAACCCTCACCTCGGGCCAACCATACACTTATCAAAAGGTGATAGCATGTCTGCCGGTAACCGCACCGCCCTGGTGATTCTCGACAGTCGCAAGCCTGCTGAACGACGCAGCGCCGACCAGACCCTTTTCGCTGCTCTCGATCACTTCGGCATCGCCTGGGAGGTCCTCGATGGTGGGGACTACATGGGGGCAATCCCGGCGTACATCGCACCCCGGGCACTGTATATCATCGCCCATGATGGGGCCGCAGAGTGGCTCAAGCCCGAGGTAGCCCAACAGATCGCAGAGGCGGTCGCCCAGGGCGCCGGGCTCGTGAGTTTCGACCGGCGCCTCGGAGAGTGGCCGAGCCCGCTGTGCGACCTGCTGCCCCGAGAGGTGGGAGTAGCGAAGGTCGGTACCTTGCGCTTCGCGGCCAGTCCCTCCTTCATCACCTCGGGACATGCGCCGGAGGAGGAGCTGGAGCTCGGTGAGGAGCTCTCGGTCGTCACCCTCCCTGCCACTGACTCCTGGCAGCCACTCGTGACGACGACGGAGGGGCAAGCCGTCATCGCCTCTGCCACGGCCGGCGAAGGCCGTGTAGTGCTCTTCGGCACCGGCGAAAAGCTCTATGCCGAAGGCGTCTACGGCCATGTGCGGGGTATCGACGGGCTGATGTGGCGTTCGCTGGTCTGGGCTGCAGCCAAGCCCTTCCCCATGCGCTGCGTCCCACCCTACATCACCGCACGCATGGACGACTGCAACGGGACCTACAATGCCTTCGACTACGTCAAGGTGATGAACCGCTTCGGTATCGGCCCGAACCTCGGGCTCTTCATCGACGAGATGGGGCCGACGGACTGGGCGGCGGCCAAGCGTCTGTACGATGCCGGTGGCGCCGACTTCTCCATGCACGCCTTCCGCGACGACTTCTACATGTCCCGCCCGAACTACAAGCCCTATGCGGTGCTGGAGGACAAGCCCGATCTCTCCGAGGGTGGCACGCAGACGCTCTTCGAGGGTCTGTCGCTGGATCACAACACCGGCCTGCCTCTCCCCATGGAGACTATCCGACGCAACTTCCAGCGCACAGATCAGGCCTTCGCGAAGGCAGGCCTTCGTCACAGCCGAGTCATCAATGCCCACTTCGGCGAGATCGCCTGGCAGGCAGTCCCCCTGTTCCTTGAGCGGGGAGCCGACATGCCCTGCAACAACTCCGCCATCGGCCAACTCTACAGCAATCAGCCGGTGTGGCGGCCCAGGCCCTATGGCATCCGAGGCGCCTCCGGTCGGCACGGGCTCACCATCGACCGCTGCCCGCAGCACCCGGGGATGACCTTCATCGCCATGTCGACCTCGCACGTCGGGAAGACACACATGGTCACCGACATCCTCAGCGGAAACGTACCCTTCATCGGCGAGTCCGAGACCCCGAAGCTCGACGCGGCCACCGAGCGCGGCATCAGCAACCTCCGACTGGGTATCGACGCACTGGCCTACGGCCTGCTGTTCACCCACGAAGAGCGCATCAACGCCATCAGCCTTGAGGACTGGGAGAAGGTCGTCACCACTATCGTCGGCAGCTTCGACGGTTGGGACGTCGAGTTCGGCGAACGCGAGACGGTCGGGATCCTCTGCAAGCGGCTGCTCGACTCGCGGCTGGTGCGTGCCGGTATGACCGAGAAGGGCCTTTACTGCGAGCTGTGCGGGCAGACGGATGGACCGTCGCCGCTGACGATCTGGAAGAACGAGGGCGACGGCTGCGTGCGCCAGGTGGTCGACATCGACCGCATCGACGGCTATGCCGCCGTGACCGTGTAGCACGTCGTGAGACCGAACCGACCGAAGTGCGTAGCTCTGGAGGCGATCTGTTCATGCAACCGGATATGATCTGTCGTGCCCTTCTGACGGCAGCCTGCCTGATGGGGCTGTGCCTGCCCGGAGGTGCGGCTACACTCAAACAGACTGATACCGCCTATGTGTTCGCCAACAATCGTCTCAGCCTGACGCTGGACAAGACTACCGGAGCCTGGACGGAGCTGCGCCTCGACGGTGCGCTGGTCGGCAAGTCCGATCCGGGCTGGCAGTCCTTCGACCTCCGGCAGGAGAGCGATTGGCTGACCGGGTCGAAGAAGGCGACGCCCAGGCTCCTCGAAGTCGTCCAGGAGGTCTCCGACGCCCTGCGGGTCAAGGTCGCACTGGGGCAATGGACCCTGGACTTCAGCTACCGCCTCGGAACACCGGAGACCTTGCTCACAAGGTCCGTCGCCCTCACCTGGACCGGGACACAGCAGACCAAGCTCAAGGGATTCTGGCTGGGCACTCCGCAGTGCCCGGCGACGCCGGACAGCTACTACTACTTTCCTGGCAGCTACCCGCCGGATCGCCGCACCGCCTCTCAGTTCGCCGCGGGACAGCAGCGCTCCACCGGCAAGAGCCTGTGCCCGCTGATTGCGCAGATCACGCCGGCGCTGTCGGCGCTGTGGATCAGCGACACGCTCACCCCGGACTCAGACCGGGGCAGCGCAGTGGTCAAGGAATCTGCGGGCAGCTTCGGGGTCACGCAGTCCTTTGACTCCCAGGGGATCGTGAAGCCGCAGACCACTCAGCGTATCGGCGATGCCTGCCTGTGGCTCCTGCCCACTGACGGCGAGCAGTGCCTATATCGGATCCACGACTGGATGCGTCTCCGGGGCCATGTGCCTCCAGCCGACCGGCCGCAGTGGTTCCGCGAGGCCATCCTGTACAGCTTCCATCCCGGCGGCACCATCGGCAGCGGCCTCAAGGACCTGGGAGGCTTTCGACCCGCGACGGCCTTCCTGGACCAGATCGCGACCCTGGGCGCCAACTCCCTCTGGATCATGCCCATCGAGGACGTGAGCCTGTACAACCCGCGCGATTACTACAAGTTCCAGGAGGGCCTGGGCACTGCCGAGGAGTACCGGACCCTGGTGAGTCGCAGCCACCAACTGGGCCTCCACGTACTACAGGACTGCGTCCCACACGGCGGCTCGAACACCTTCCCACGGGCCAAGGAGCACCCCGAGTGGCTGGCCTATGACGAGGACGGCAGCACGCTCGGCTACTGGTGCTTTGACTTCAACTGGCCCACCTGGCGCGAGTACATGGCCGGGGTAGCCAGGTACTACGTCAGCCAGTTCGGCGTGGACGGCTACCGGGTGGATGCTGTCTCGGGCAGTCGCATCCCCAACTGGAATCCGAATATCCCCTACGGTCGCGCGAGCTTCGCCCAGCTTCAGGGCGGACTGAACATGCTCCGGTCGCTGCGAGCGGCTGTGAAGGCCGAGAAGCCGGTTGAGGGAGGTCTGCTGGCGGAGACCGAGGGCAGCGTCTACGGGACCGTCAGCGATGCCGTCTATGACTTCACCGGCTGCTACACGGTGTACCACGATCTGCGCAGACTGCCGGCGCCCGACTTTGTCTCGCGGCTGCGACGCTGGCTCCACGAGCAGCAGTATGCGGAGACACCGGACCTGCTGCGTCTGCGTCACATGGAAAGCCATGACAGCCTGCGCTCAGCCCTCTGGTATGGGCTTGAGCCGCAGCATGCGCTGATGGCGCTCACCTCCTGGATTCACGGTATCCCGTTGATCTACCACGAGGCCGAGACCGGCAGCACGGCCACCTTCCGCAGGATCTTCGCGATCCGCAAGTCCCTGCCCGAACTGCAAGGCGGAGCTGCGGACTACTTCTGCATCCAGACCCCACCGGAGGTGTTCTCCTGTCTGCGCACTCAGGGCGAGGACGCCTCGGTAGTGCTCATCAACTTCTCCGGAGCTCCCGTCAAGGGCGAGGCCGTGGTTCCTGCCCAGAAGCTCCCTGACAACCTGCGCGGGCAGGCCAGGGTCCGCGACCTGTGGACCGGTGCCCTGGTGACCGGCCAGACAGCGGACGGCAGCCTGCGTCTGCCGGTGAGCTTGCAGCCCCTCCAGTTCACCGTCTGCGCCCTGCGCACGGGTGAGGCAGTTCCGGCCTTGCCCACGGAGGACTGGTGGACACCGACCCCGGCGACGACAAGTGCAGCGGCCGCTCCGGTGGCGGAGGCCGTGCAACTCAGCGGCAAGGGATACACCGGCTGGATCGACCGGAAGACGGGTCTGCTGGCACGGTTCGAGGCCTCCGGTACGCCGGTGCTGGGCGCTGCTGATCTGTTCCTTCCGGCAGACCTCGCCGGCGCACCGGCCGAGGTGACGGTGGAAGCCGCCGGATCGGTGGTCACGGCCTACCGCAAGTACCCAGAAGCGATGCTCCGGCTGACCTACAGGGTACGCGAAGACGGCCTCGAAGTGGCGGCGCAGTGGACTGGGAAGCAGGCACCCGGCGAAGGCTCGCTGGGACTGCCGGTTCCGGCTGCGACACACTGGTTCGCCTCCTCAGCCGAGGGCCTGGCCCAGGACGAGTACCACCCGCGCCACCTGACCATCGACGGCGCGACGGGCAGCATCTACCGCAAGCCCCAGGGCACGAACGTGGTCTGGGACTCCCTGCTCCATCCGCTGGGCGACCGCGACCGGTGTGGCGCAGTCGGGGCCAAGACCGGCGGCAAGGACGTCAGTGTCTCCTTCGAGGAAGCGGCGAGCCCCGCGCGGGTTGAGCTGCTGGACCACGTCGGTGACCGTCACGAGCTGACGGCGCTGATCGCCCTGAGGCGGCCTGACGTGGCGGAGGCGCCGGAGACGGAAGTGCGCTTCACGCTCTCGCCCCAGGGACCGCAACCGATTGCTCCCCAGCGTCTTCGCCCCGTGGCAGGCGGCTGGGAGTTCGAGAACGATAGCTACTACCTGCGCCTCGGACGCTCGGGGACCATCACTGAGCTTCGCACCAGGGGCGAGAACCCGCAGGTGGTCATCAGCGGCGCGGACGTCTACACCGACCGCGGCTTCACCGGCGAGAAGATGACCTACGACGCTTCGAATGATGTGGAGGCAAGTGCGTGGTTCTGCCGCGAGGACGGCGCGACGCATCTGAGATTCGAGGGGCAGGTGCGTGGCTTCGGGCGCTTCGACCTGCTCAAGCCGCCGATCGACTACGCCCTCGATTACACTCTCGGCGAGGGTCCGAGCTTCCGTCTCACCTGTGCCGTCAGGCCGCAGGCGGCTCCGATCGCCGAATCCGCCTTCCTCAGCCACCGTGCTACACTGCCCGAGGTCCGCGAGTTCACCTTCTCCAAGGGTGGCGTGGTCCTCGCCCAGGGAGATATCGGTGACGGCTCGGTTCGAGTGGGACAGACCGCTCAGCTCACGCGACCGCAGGTGCCCGACCAGATCGTCCTCAGGTCTGCAGCGGGGCCCTTGCTGCGCCTGGAGGAGCTGCAGTGTGGCGGAGCGAGGTCGATCTCCAACGTGTTCCTCCACTCCCGCAACTTCTTCCTGACCTGGTACGACGGCCCGGTAGAAGCTGCCCAGACGAAGGGCTGGAGCTACGTCTCCGCGCTCTGGACACCGGGTGCTGCAAAGTCGGTTGCTGTGCGCAAGGTGCCGACGCGACCAGACGCCGGCGAGCCAGACAGCCTGCTGCAGGATCCGGGTTTCGAGTCGGCGCTCGGAGGATCGCTAAAGTCCGTGGTGAGGGGTGAGACGCTTCCGGTCCGCGAGACGCCGACCGGCTGGAGCATCCCGTCAGGCGGACGTGCCGTCTCTTCGCCCGTACACAGTGGACGTGCCGCAGCGGAGGTCGTGAACACGAGCGGCGGGTACCTGCTGTGGCGTCAGGCCCTGCCCCTGGGCAAGCTACCGGTGGGCTCCACCTGGCGGCTCTCGGCCTGGGTCAAGGGCGAAGGGATCGTGCGAGGCGATCCCTCCTGGAAGGTGGGCTGTATCCGCTTCGGCGTGCAGACGAACCAGATGCAGTACTTCTCCTGCCCCGAGCTGCTGGGGACCTTCGACTGGAAACAGGTCTCCGTTGAGGTGACGATCCCGCAGGGAGCTGTGGGCGTCAACGCCGAGGTCGGGCTCAACGGAGCGCTCGGGAAGCTGTGGGTCGACGAGGTCAAGCTGGAGCGGGTGAAGTAGGGACGCGCCCAACTTCAGAGCACAAAAGAAGAGGCCCGGGCACGACGCCCGGGCCTCTTTCGTCACTCCAGGAGCGGAACGCCTACTTGGATTCCTCGATGGCCACGTCGTCGAAGTACACCGAGCCCTTGCCCCGGAGCTGCACCACGACATACGCGCCGCCCCGTGGGTCCGGAGTGGTCTTGAGGTTCACCGCGATCTTCTGCCAGTCGCCGGTGCCCTTGGTCCAGGGACCGATGGCGCCCAGCCAGCGACCGCCCAGTTGCCACTCAACATAGACGCGGAACTCGACGCCGGGAGCCGAGGTCTTCGCCCAGGAGCTGATCACGTAGGCCTGGTCGCCCTTCGTGTCGAGGCCCCGCTGCACGGCCAGCGGAGTGAAGCCCTCTTCCTCGCTGGTGATCTTGAGGGAGGAGCGGCCGCTGTGGGCCTGCTCCGTTGAGAGGCTGACCGTGAAGGGGTAGTTGGCGGTCCACAGGTCGGGCAAGAGGTCGCCGTCGCTGTCAACCTCGAAGCCGCCATTGCGCACCAGGTTGCCGGGCCGGCTGAGTTGCGCGGCCAGGTCCGGCGCCGCGGTCGCGTTCTTCCACTCGGCGGAGAAGTCCTTGCGCACATCCCGGAAGCTCGGATCGTCACTGAGGACCGCCACGCCGTAGCCTGAGAGCGGAAGGCGCACCATTCCGCCGGTCACGGGAACCGCAACGCCCTCGAAGAGGCGACGCAGACTGGTGGCAGCGATGCCCGGGGCCTTGACCGTTGCGGTCACCTCGCCCGGCGTCTCCTTCACGACGATCAGGAAGTTGCGACCGGCCTCGGTGCGCTTGTGCAGGAGGCGCACTCCGCTGGCAGGCTCCGCAACCGATGCCCGCTCCGTCGAGGTGACGCTGCGGGAGGCCAGCACGTCCTGGAGGGCTGCAAGCTCGCTGATGAGGGACTTGAGGTCCGAGAAGAAGGGCGAAGGCTTGCGGGTGTAGTGGGTACCCCAGTAGAGCAGTCCCGTCGACCCGTGCACGATGGCGTCGTAGGCCATGAACCGCGACTGGTCGAAGGTGGGCATGACCGCCTTGTCGTGGTTCGCAGCAGGCCCAAGCTCCGCCCAGCCGAAGCCCTGCAGCACCATGAAGATCGGCTTCTCGCCGCCGACGGCGGTGAGGTTCTTGTCGGTCTCGTCGCCGGTGACGCTGATGGTCTTGTTCGGCAGGTCGGAGTGACCGGAAGGCTCGGGCACCGGGTAGATGTCGCAGCCGGACGCGTCGGTGGCGCGGTTGAAGTAGGCCAGCGTCGAGATCAGGTTGCGTGGCGCATGGTTGGTCCAGATCGGGCGCTGCTGGTCGAGGGTGCGCAGGAGGCTGTAGCCGTCGTAGAGGCCGTCGGCGTCGCGCGAACTCCAGGCGGGCTCATCAATGCTCTCCCACATCAGCAGCGCGGGGTGTGACCCGAGCTTGTCCGCGTAGGTCTTCAGGGTCTCGCGCCGCTTGTCGGCATCACTGGACAAGTCCAGTTGCGCCGACAGTGGGATCCACATGCGCAGTCCGTACTGACGGGCCTTGTCCAGCACTGCCTTCGCAGCCGCCGGGCCCGGCTGGCCTGCGTTGCACAGGTTGAAGCCCGCCTCGGCGAGGGCTTGCATCGCCCGCTCGGAGCCAGGCGACTCGTAGATGCCCAGCGGGAAGAAGGGCTTGCCCTCGACGATGAGCATGTTGTCGTCGCGGACCGTCACCAGGCGGCTGGTGACCTGTGGATCACGAGCCTGCACGAAGCGCAGCACATCCTGCACCGAGGTCGTGCCATCCGCCCCCAGCAGCCGGGCCGTGATCTCGTACTGACCAAGAGGCAGGCTGGTGGTGTCGAAGCGGACCTCGCCTGACCGTGCCGGAAGGGAGTCGAGGCGCTTAGTGGCAAGCACCGCTGCCTCGCCGGATCGTCTCAGTTCGGCCTCCAGCCGGAACCGGCCCAGCTCTTCTGCGGGAACGCGCACTGTGTAGGCGACGGCTACGTCGTCCCGGTAGAAGGACTTGAAGACCGAGAAGGCCGCCATGTCCGCCACCAGCTTCGTGCACCCGACCGCGGCGACGACTCTCTTCGTCGCTCGGTCGACGACCGTCAGCGCCAGATTGTGCGCCCCCTGCTGGAAGATCGGGAAGGTCACGGTGAGCGTCTGACTCGCGCCGACCGCCAGACTGAGTGGCTGCGAGATCGTCCGCGGGGCTTCGGCGGGTGAGCTGACCTCCAGGTCGAGAGACAGGTCGCGGGCCTTCTGGCCGAGGTTCGCGACCGTGCACTGGAAGGAGTTGCGGCCCACTACGCCCTCACCCCACTGCGGAACGGACAGGGCGACGAAGTAGGGCGTCCAGTCGGCGTCGAGGTTGACGTTCCCGAAGCTCTGGGGAGCGGCGAACTTGCCGCCGGTCTGCGACCAGCAGGAAAGCTCACCCTCAGCCGGACGAGTGCGGCACAGGTTCAGGCCCCAGGTCTTGCCCGTGCCTGGTGCGAGGCCGAGCGTGCCGAAGGGGATCGCGAACTCGGCGGTCCAGGAGTCGGCGGCCCGAGCAGTCTTGACGCTCCAGACTCCGTTCCAGTCACCAGACTCACCCGCGCCGTCACCGGCCCCATCGTACTGCGCCCCAAGCGGGTTGCAGGCAAAGTGCAAGAAGTGGAAGCGGTCGAGCGCCGTGTCGATGAAGACCTCCAGGCAGTCGTCACCGAAGACTCTGCCGTCGCGGTCCTTCACGGCGGCCCGGAGCTTGCCCATGTCCTTGTCCCAGGCCCTCACTGCAAGGTACAGGTTGTCCGCGTCGTAGGCGACCCAGGCCTCGGTCTGGCTGACGGCGGACGTGGTCTGGCCGAGGACGACGAAGTCACGGATCGGCGCCGGTTGCTGCCAGCAGGCGTCCGTGAGTCGTCCGTCGATCACAGGCGGCGTGTCCAGCTTCACGGCCGTGACGGTCGGAGCCGCGAGAGCCGAAGTGGCTACGAGCGCAAGGAGCAGCAAGGAGTAACCAGGAGCGCGCATGGCAAGTCCCCTTTGCATGACGCGAGGTGAGTTGCGACCCGCGATTGCGGTAGTCGGGCAGACGCGCGCTTCTTCCGCGTGGACTCGAAAAGCCCTCCGTGGGAGCGCGCAGGGGGAAAGAGACCCGTGGCGAAACCTCCCTTCGTTGCCCTGCCACCGCGAGAAGGAAGGTGCCCGCGATGCGCTGCAAGCTACTGACGTGCGCCTTACTGAGCATTCTGATTCTGGGGGCTGGAATGGCCTGGGCGCAGACCACCCCGTGGAAGGTGGACCTCGCCGGGGAGTGGCGTTTCCACACCGGCGATAGCCCCTCTTGGGCCTTGCCTGGTCTCGATGACAGCAAGTGGGACCGTCTCCAGGCCCCGGCTCTGTGGGACAGTGGAGGTTATGCCGACTACGACGGCTACGGATGGTATCGCCGCGACTTCACAGCCCCGGCTTCCGCTGCGGCTCATGGGCTGCTGATGGAGATCGGCGGCGTGGATGACGACGACTGGGTGTACCTGAATGGCAAGCTGATCGGCCAGGGCAAGGGCTGCTACAAACGCCGACTGTACCCCGTGCCCGCCGGGATCGTGCACGAAGGCACGAACCTCATTGCGGTGCGCATCTTTGACGGCAGTATGGGAGGAGGGCTTGCCGTGGGACCGCTGACGCTTCGGGAGGAGACGCTTGCGGATCGGGTGGAGCTCACTGCCGTGCGAATCGTGCAGCCGACGGCGCAGAACCCCCGCATGTCGCTGGAGCTTGACCTCACCAGTCGTAGCGCAGCCGCCCAGACCCTTCGGCTGCAGTCGCGACTGACCGACTACCTGCAGCGCGAGAGCTGCGCTGCGGATCATTCGCTCTCTCTGCCCGCGGGTGCGACCGTCACTGAGGCCGTGCCCTTCGACGGCGGAGACTGCATCGACTACCGTCTGGCCGTCACCCTCAGTCAGGGGGAGGACCGTTCAGACAGCTTCCGGTACCTGCAAGCGGACGCACTGGCCGGCCCACGGAAGACCTGGCTGCTCAACGGCACCTGGGACTTCCTGCCGGTCGAGAAGCTCGCCGCAACTCCTCCGCAGGCAACCTACCAGACCGACACAGTACCCCGGGCGGCCTGGGGTGGTTGGAGCGGCAAGGAGCACAGCGCCTGGTTCCGGCGCAAGTTCACGCTTCCCGCGAACCTGACCGGGCAGCGAGTGGTGCTCCGCTTTGATGCCGTGGCCCACTTCTGCCAGGTGCTGGTGAACGGCAAGCCGGTCGGCTCGCATCTGGGCGGCTTTGAGCCCTTCAGCTTCGACATCACCGCGATCGCCCGGGCGGGGGCAGAGAACGAACTCGCCGTCGGCGTTACCGACTACACCGCCGGCCTCAAGCCGGGCGTGCCGACTCCCGAAGACCCCGAGAAGCTCCCCGCCGGTTGCATGATGATCCCCTTCGGCACCCGCGCAGGCAGCGTCCGGGGTATCTGGCAGGACGTGACGCTCGAGGTCCGGCCACCGGTAGTGGTCGAGGGGAGCAAGGTCGAGACCTCGGTGCGCAACGGTACCCTCTCGGCTCGGCTGACCTTGCGCAATGATGATGCCCAGGCGCGGACGGTCACCCTTTCCCCGCAGGTCCTCGACGCCGGCAAGCCTGTCTTCGCCCTGGCGTCGCGCTCCGTCACGATTCCTGCGCAGGGCACGGAGACGGTGCAGTGGCAGCGTCCCTGGGCCGATGCTCGCCTGTGGTGGCCTTCCGATCCACACCTGTACGACCTGCAGACCGAGGTCAAGCAGGGGCAGACGCTGACCGATCGGCACCACACTCGCTTCGGCTTCCGCGAGTTCTGGATCGACGGCACCGACTACCGGCTCAATGGTCGCATCTTCCGCCTGCGGGGTCTGGTCTGCGCACCTCGACCCGAGTCACCCGAGGCGATCCGCAGCTACTTCCTCAACGGGATGGCGAACAGCAACTTCACGCTGGTCCGACATCACATGTTCCCGCGACCTCGCTACTTCTACGACATCGCCGACGAGGTGGGCATGTGCCTGAAGGACGAGAGCGCCTTCTACTGCGCCGCCGGCAGCTATGCGCTGACCGACGAGGACTTTTGGGCCAATATGCGCACGCATATCAGCGCCATGGTGCAGCGGAGTTGGAACCATCCGGCGCTGTGCCTCTGGAGCACCGAGAACGAGATCCTGCACTGCGGCGGGAGTCGCACACCCGGGACGGATGCGCAGATCTACAAGCTCGGGCAGTTGATCTCGCAACTGGACCCGACGCGCCCCGTCGAGTACGAGGGCGATGGGGATGTGGTTGGTCGCGCAGCCACCGTCAACATCCACTACCCGCGCGAGTTCGGCTGCCATGACCACAACCTGTGGCCCAATGACTCCTGGTGGCTGGGCACGGAGGGCAACGACCGCTGGCCGCAGGACCTGGTCTGGAAGAAGGACAAGCCGCTCATCATGGGCGAGTTCTGCTACTACCCCTACAGTCGCCCGCCCGGAGGTGTGTCGATCTTCGTGGGCGACTCGGCGTACCGCTCCAAGGAGACCGAGCGGGCTGCCCACGTGATGGGTGTTCGCTTCGTGTGTGAGGGTGCTCGCTGGGCCGGAGTCGCCGGTCTGAACCCCTGGGTCGGCGATACGGTCTACGGGCAGCGCTGCTTCCCGCCGGTGGCCGTTCTGCTCCGCGAGTGGGACCGCCAGTTCTGGGCAGGCGAGACCGTCACCCGCACTCTCCTGGTCCTCAACGATACCCTCGAGACTCGTCCCCTGGAGCTGCGCGTCGAAATCCTCGATGCTCCGGCCGGAGCGTTCTCGTGGAGTGCCCCGGTCACGCTCGACCCAGGCGGACGCTGGGAATCACCGCTTGCGGTGACGATGCCGCAGCGACCGGGTCGGTACCGACTCGTCGCCCGGTTGCTGCAAGAGGGCAAGGAACTCTACGCCGAGGAACGCCCGATCGCCGTTGCCTCTCGCCAGTCGCTGACGTTGCCCCAGGGCCTGCGTGTGGGCCTGTATGACCCCGCCGGGCGCAGCAAGGCGGCCCTTGCGGCAGCAGGTCTGCAGCCGACCCTACTCACCGCGTTGGATGCCTCGTCCCTGCGGAACCTTGACCTGCTGGTTCTGGGCGCCGAGGCCTGGACTTCGACCGCAGACGCTGGCCGCAACAGCCTGCCGCAGTTCGTGGCCGCCGGCGGCAAGGTGCTTGTGCTGCCGCAGACGACGCTGCCCAACTGGCTGCCCTCGAGCCCGGTGCTGGAGAAGACGCGGGCTGCCACGATGAGCTACGAGCGCACTCCCGGGCATCCGCTGCTGAGGGGCCTGGACAGCGCTGGACGCGACCTGTGCTGGTGGCGCGGTGACCACTTCGTCGCCCGCAACCTCCTGCGCAAGCCTCAGGCCGGCAACTTCGCGGTCATCACGGAAGCGGGCGGCAAGGGCGGTCTGCAGTGGACGCCACTGCTGGAGCTCAAGAGCGGACGAGGCTGGTGGCTCCTGTGCCAGTACCTGGTCGACTCGAAGCTGCAAGAGGAACCCGCTGCGCACCAGCTCCTGCAGAACGCGCTCACCTATGCCGCCGAAGCTACTCCGCCGCTGGAGCGTCGAGTGGCGGTTCTTGGCTCACCCGGTCTGCAGCAGTACCTGGCGGGTCTGGGTCTTGCCGCCGAGGAGTTGCCCGCTCAGCCGACTGCTGATTCTCTCGCCGCCTATGACCTGGTGATCGCCGAAGGGTCAGCCCTCAACCCGCAGGCCGCAGCAGCGCTCCGTCAGTTCGCCGAAACCGGGAAGACGCTGTGGTTGTACGCCGCCGAGGGGGCCAATCCCGATCTGCTCAAGGCGGTCGTTCCGACACTGCAGGGATGCGCCAAGACCGACTCCCACGGACGCGCGGTCAAGCTCAGCGACGACGGGCTGATGGCGGGCATCTCCAACGCCGACCTGTTCTGGTACCGAGAGGACTGCTGGTATGAGGACTGGGAAGGCCGTGGCACAGGCCTGGCTGAGGAGACCTGCACCGTGCATCTCCAGATGAACGGCTCTGGCCGCGTCTACACTGAACCCGCCTGTCTGGCCGAGGCTCCAGTGGGCAAGGGGCGTGTGGTGCTTTCGACCTTGCGTCTTGCGGAGGCACAGGCAATCGTGTCGGCCAAGGCTCGGCGTCTGGGAGCGACGCTCCTGACGAATCTCGGCGTGCCCCTTGGTCACCGGCAGGAAGACCTGACCGGGCTGCGCCAAGAGCCCGTAGACTTGCAGCGCTACTTCACCGCCACGCTCCGTGATGAGGTGGCAGAAGACGGGAAGGGTGGCTGGACCGACCAGGGCGAGCAAGACCTGCGGTCCATGCCGCTCGGTGCCCGCAAGCTGGGCGGGATTACCTTTGATGTCCGCGACGGCTGCCTCGCTCTGCGGTCGGCCTCGCACCTCAAGTTCCAGCCCGACAAGGTGGCCGGCATCCCGGTCGGGCGTAGCTGTGCGGCGCTGTACCTGCTTCATACAGCCGCCTGGGCAGGTGCTGAGGGGACAGCCGTCGCGCGTTTGCGGGTGCAGTACGAGGATGGGAAGGAAGCCCTGGTGCCCGTGGTGAGTGGCGTGAACGTCGGCGACTGGTGGACGCCTGTGGACCTTGTGCAGGCTCAGGTCGCCTGGCGTGGCCCTTCCGCGGGAGGACAGAACGTCGGGGTCTACGCGACGACCTGGCGCAATCCGCGACCCGCAGTGCCGATCAAGAGCTTCAGCGTTGAGAGCGCCGGCACCGACGCCATCTATCTGCTGCTGGCAGTCACCTGCGGCTTGAAGCCGTGAACTCCCGCAGAGCTTGACCGAAGCTTGCAGGCCCCGGTGTGATGCCGGGGCCTGTGGCGTTTCGGGCGGCACCTTCGCGTGACGGCCCATGCCGACCGACCTTGAGGCAGGTCGGCCCTCAGCGGGAAAGGAACTGGAGCCAGGGCTTCCGCGAGGCTCCGACCGGTAGGTCCGGTCGGCGGGACTACTCTTTCAGGCACCCAGTGAGGCCAATCATGTCTGCCACCTACTACATCGACACCCATGTTCATGTGCGGGCGCACCTATCCCCGGAGCGACTCTCCGGTGGTACCTACGCCACCCCCGAGAGTGCCATGGAGCAACTCAAGCCCCTCGGGATCCGGCGAGCGGTGATCCTGCCGGGGATCAACTGCGAGTGTCTCCACGACCCGCAGGGCAATGGCGAGATCCTCTCCATCGTCGACCAGTACCCCGACTTCTTCATCCCCTTCATGAACATCGATCCGCGGGCGCTGCGCAATGCACCCGACACCGATCTGAGCCACCTGATGGGCTTCTACAAGAGCCACGGCTGCAAGGGGATCGGGGAGCTGTCCTTCAACCTGCCCTTTGACAACCCGATGGTCGAGAACCTGTTCCATCATGCCCAGGAGAACGAGCTGCCGGTGCTGTTCCACATCGGCTACCAGGTAGGCGGCTGCTATGGCATTGTGGACCATCTGGGACTGCCGCTACTCGAGGGTGCCCTGCGCAAGTTCCCCGACCTGCGCTTCATCGGCCACTCACAGGCTTTCTGGGCGGAGATCAGCGCGGACGTGACCGAGCAGACGCGACGAGGCTACCCGAAGGGGCCGGTCACGCCGGGGCGAGTGGTTGAGCTGATGGAGAAGTACCCGAACCTGTACGCGGACCTCTCGCCCGCCAGCGGTGGCAGCGGGTGCAACGCCATCACCCGTGACCCGGACTTCGGCTACAAGTTCATGGAACAGTTCCAGGATCGCCTGCTCTTCGCCACCGACCTCGCCGGACCCGGCCAGGTCATGGAGCTTGTCCCGTACCTGGAGGAAGCGGCGGACAAGGGCCGGCTCTCCCAGGAGGCCTACGAGAAGATTGCGCACCGCAACGCCGAGAAGCTGTTGGAGCTGTAGCGGATAGCGGATCAGTCTTCGAGGGCCCTGGCTACGGCCGTGCGCAAGGCTGCAAAACCATCGACAGTGAGGCCCTCGAAGGCCATGCGCCCTGCGTCCTCGGCAGAGAGCTGCTGTTGCCCGCCGATCAGCCGCACCGCCTCGGCCACCAGCCTCGCCATCTGGTCGCGGTCGTAGCCCTTCCTCGCGGCGAGGAGGTTGAGGTATTCCACGTCCTGCTGGCCGCGGCACAAGGCCAGCACCCGCAGGCTCACCACCGGCCCCTTGAGGCCGAAGCGATCACCGGGAACCAGCAGCGCCGTCGGCGTCGGGGTATCCAGAGCGCTGTCGCCGCCAAGGCTGTTCCAGGGTAGTATTCCGTCGGCACCGGCGCAGTAGGCCTTGAGCGCCCAGGCTTCCGCCGTGAGGTTCGAGGCCTTGACGGGGTTCGCCTCACCGTAGTGCCAGAGCGTGACGCCCTGATCGCGGAAGCGTCGGCAGTGTTGCGGGTGGCTGAAGAGCTCGGAGCTGACACACATCAGGTTGATACAGCCGTCGAGCCAGTTGCGCTGGAACTGTGGCCGGGAGATGTCACCGCGGAAGAGGAAGCGGGGCTGCCCCTCGGTCGGGTGATCGGGTAGTGCCGCAGCGCCTGCCTGTCGCACGCCCTCCCAAAACATATTCGCGAAGAAGCGCAGAGCCAGCCAGTCGTCGCGGTGTTGGGGCTCGTCCAGCAGCCACCAGGAGGTGCCCCGGAAGTTGGACTTCTCATCCTTGTAGTAGAACTTGTTGTTGAGGTAGCAATGCAGGTCCGTCCGCGTCCAGCCTCGCTCACGGCAATGCTCGACGAACTGGCGGGTGACGGCGATGAAGGCGTCTCTGAGGCTCTGGTCGAAGGCCTGCTCCACCGGCGGCGCCGTCAGGGCATGGGCGATGATGTTGTCGGGGTACTTGCGCAGGTCGTTGCCGCCGCTGTAGTGCCCGGCGATCGGCGTCGGCCAGGCCTCATGGAAGGGCAGGTAGAGGTGAGTGACCGGCACTCCGGCACGCACACCTCCAAAGGCGCTGCCATCCAGGTACGGCCCCCAGTGGCGGTCGTACTCCTCCCAGTCCACCACACGAATCGCGCTACCCTCGCCCGCCAGCTTCGGTGCGTAACCACGGTTCACATTACCCGAGTGCGAGTAGCCCAACGAAGTCAGGTTGGCCCGCAGTGCATGGGCCGCGGCGTAGTACTTGCGCTCGATCGCGAGGTAGGCGTCCCAGTCCGCATCGCGGTAGACGGGGCCATAGCAGTTGAGGTCGACCTCGAAGCTGGTCCGCGCCGGGACCTCGAAGCCATAGACCCGCAGGCGCACCGGAACCTGCACCAACGCACCCGTCGCGGCCTGAAGGGCGATCGTGCATCGCTTGATGCCTGCCGGGGCGTCGCGAGGCACCTCCCAGAGGATCGTGAAGGACTGGTTGCGCTGACCGGGCACCTTGTTGCCCGCTGCCGGAAGGGTCGTGTCCGCGGGAATCGGGGCCAGGTACTCGGCATACCAGTCGCCGTCGCGGACGTACCAGTTCCGGTACACGCCGACCGGCTGCGGCATCGGGTTCTGGTCGGCGGGCAACACTCTCAAGAGCGCAGGCTGAGGCATGTCGGTCACGTTCTCGACCACGACCTGAAGGGCGACGACTTCTCCTCTTGCTGCTTCGAGATGTGCACCCTCAGCGTCCCACACCGGGTTGAGGCGCCGGTAGGAACCCGCAGGCTGACCGCCATAGCGGGCTGCGCCGACTTCCTCCAGTAGGTTGCCGGACACCGGATGGACCTTGCACTCGGCCGGGCAGGCCCACACGCGAAAGCCACCCACGACCGGCGGCTCAGGCCCCGCGGAAGCCTTGCTCCCGAGACGTGGCAGCGCAGACGGCAGCGGCTTCGCGACACTGGAGAGGCCGGTCACAGACTGCGGAGCGCTCCGGCGTCCGCACTCATCCACAGCGGCCACGCGGATCTCGTACCTCGTCTGGGGCTTCAGGCCGGGGATGACCACCCACTGCCCGCCCGGAGTCGGAGGTGGCGTGAGATACCGGGGCAGGGGCGTCAGGTGACCGCCTTCGGCCTCGGTGTAGTCAATCGCATGCCGCAAGGCGCCTGGGCTCGTGACCTGCAGCCGAAGCGCTCCGGTGTCGAAGGTCGCTGCGGCAGGCCAGGGCTCAAGCGAACCGACGACCGGCGTGGCAGGAGAGCCATCGGCGACCTGCGCGCCTTCCACGACCAGATACGGGGCGAAGGCGTTCTGCTCCCGTGAGTGCAGGTCGTTGTTGGCCATGGTCTGGCCCTTCTCGTCGGTCAGGCAGAGGCCGAAGGAACCACCGCAGATCATGGCCTGCACGAGCACGGGGTCGACATCAACGGCAAACCAGTCCCCCGGCTCGGGGCGAAGGTCTGTGTAGCGGACGAGGGTATTGCCGTTGGTGAGGGCGACATCAAGGAAGTCGCTCCCAGGTCCGGCCCAGTAGTCCTCAGGCCAGACGGAGCGGAGGAAGGTGCATCCACCTGCGACCTGCGAGGAGGTGCCGGTGCCCTCCTGCCAGTCGGCCGCGATCGTAGACAGCCCGAGAGTGCGCAGCTTGCCGGGGCGGGCGTAGTGCAGATGAAGCGTCGCCCGAGTTACCCGCCAAGTGCTGACGCGGGCCAGGTCGAACTTCATCAGCAGGTAGTGCTCGTTGCCCTTGACGCGGATCGCGCTGGAAGCACCCGAGTTCAGGGTCTGCTCGCTCGGGTGTAGCTGCAGGGAGGTGTCGGCAACAACCGGCACTCTGACCTGCTCGGCGGCGCAGCCGGAGAGGACGAGGAAGGCGACACACCACAGCTTCCGCATCGCGCACACTCCTTCCAGGTGAAGGGCTGTGACTGCGGTACGTTCCCCCTGGGCCCGCGCCGAATCCGGAGTCTCCTACACGATGGTCTTCAACCCGAAGCGCTGCAGGATCGCTGCGCAGTCTGCCATTGCCGCCGCATCGGGGAGCGAGACTGCCGGCATGGTGTCCCTGTGGCCGACCGTCTCATACTTGAGCCGCGCCAGGTGGTAGGGCAAGAGCCGCACTCCCACGAGGTTCGGCAGGCCACCGAGGAACTCCCCGAGAGCGGTCATGCTCGCGGCGTCGGCATTGAAGCCGGGGATGGTCGGAATGCGGATCTCGATCGGGACACCGCACTCTGAGAGGTGCTCCAGGTTGTCGAGGATCCCACGGTTCGAGGTCCCGGTATGCTCGCGGTGGCGCTGGTCGTCGGTGTGCTTCACGTCATAGAGGAACAGGTCGGTCGAGGGCAGAACGCGCTCGAAGCCCTCCCAGGTCACTGCCCCGGAGGTGTCGACGGCGCAGTGGATGCCCGCCTTGCGGACCAGCGCGAGGACCTCCGCACAGAAGTCGGCCTGCAGCAGCGGCTCGCCACCGGAGACCGTGAACCCGCCCTCGGACTTGTCGTAGAAGGTCCTATCCTCCAGGACGGCCGCCAGGACTTCCTCGGCCGTCAGGTCCTTGCCGTAGAACTCCAGCGCACCAGGCAGGCAGGCCTCGACACACTTTCCGCAGGCGACGCAGAGCTCGTGGTCGACGGTGTGGGTTCCATCGCGGAAGGAGTGAGCTCCCTGCGGACAGACCTGCGCGCACTTGCCGCAACCGACACACCTGCTCTTCACGAAGCCGATCTCGGACTGCGACGACACGCTTTCGGGATTGTGGCACCAGCGGCAGCGCAAGGGGCAGCCCTTCAGGAAGAGGGTTGTCCGGATGCCGGGGCCATCATGTACGGAGAGGCGCTTGACGTCGAGGACTCTGCCCGTCATCACGCCACCTCCGCCTTGGTGATGTAGATCTCCTGCTCCTGGGGAGCGAGGTCGATGAAGCGCGCATTCCAGCCGCAGACGCGCACCTGAAGGTTGGCGTACTTCTCCGGCTGGCGCTGGGCCTCCCGGAGCAGGGCGGCGTCGAAGATATTGAACTGGATAGCCATCCCGCCCTGGGCAAAATGGCTCTCGATGATCGAGCAGATCGTCTGGATTCCCTCCGGGCCTCTGACGACGCTGGGATGGAGCATGATGTCGAGCACGGTACCGTTCGGGAACTTCGACAGGTCGATTCTGGTGACCGAGTTGATGAGCGCGGTGACCCCGCTCTTGTCGGCGCCAATCGTCGCGCCAGTATTCATGGTCAGCGACTCGCCTGCAAGGCGTCCATCCGGCAAGGCCCCGGTACGTCTCCCGAAGTCCTTCGCGGTGCCGATGATCGCATAGATGGCTGCCTGGAAGACGCCACCCCGGGCATTCGGCTCGTGGTTGATGCGCTCGCCCAGGAAGTCGGTGATCTGCACGGCGAGACCATCGGCACGATCGTCGTTGTTGCCCCACCGGGGGACGCGGTGCTGGGCTCGCAGTCGAAGCTCCTCGTAGCCTTCCCAGTTGGCGGCCAGCGCCGCCTTCATCTCGGCGAGGGTGCAGTACTTGTCCCCATAGACAAGTTGCTTGAGGGCCGACAGGGAGTCCGTCACATTCGCGATGCCGACGCAGTTGCAGCCGCTGGTGTTGTACTTCGCCCCGCCCTGCGACACATCAAGCCCACGCTCGATGCACGAGTCCATTGCGCCCGAAAGCAGAGGACACGGGTTGACCTGAGGCCACAGCCGCTCCTCCCGACGGACCTTCTCCGCAATGAGTGTGAACTGCTCGTCGAGGGTCCTCAGGTAGGCAGCCATCAGGTCGTCGAAGGTGGCGTAGTCCCCGTCGGAGAGGGTCAACTCCAGGGCTCCCGGAAGGCCCAGAGCGCAGGCTCCGGAGCAGTTGAGCTCCTTGCCCATGATGGCGGGCTCGTAGCAGCCGATCAGGATGTACTGGCTCGCGTCCTCCGGGCTCTTGCCGTTCTGTTGCAGCATCTCGACCTGCCGGTCGTAGTTGACCGTGACGATGCCGGTGCAGCCGGACTCGATGCAGCCGACAACCTGCTCGAGGAGGTCTCTCGGCGTGTTCTTCGAGAGCCGCAGGTGCAGCTTGGGATCCACGATCTGCATCTCCTGGTAGACCTCGAAGGCGAGATAGGACAGCTCGTTGGCCTCCGGCCCAAAGAGGAAGGGCTTGCCGAAGAGCTTGCCCTGACTCTGCGCGAAGAACTTCACCCAGAAGTACTTGAGCAGCTCCTTGGCCTGGTCGCGCGTCAGACGCCCGGCCTCCAGATCGGCAACAAGGAACCGGTTGTAGAGATGATCGAAGCGACCCATCGAGCGGACCGAGTAGCCGTTCTCCATCTCCTGCAGGTCGTGGTACAGGTACGCCAACTGCAGCGCTTCCTCAAAGGTCTCGGGCGGACGCTGGGCAATCGCTGCCACCGGCGAACTGGGCAGCTCAGCGGCATAGCGCTTCGCCAGGTGGATCGCCGCCTCGTAGACCATCGTCACCGCTTCGTAGAAGACGCCGGTGTGGGCGGCGGCACGATCACGCAGACCCGTGAGCCCGTACCTGAGGATATTGCTCCACTCCGGGCAGGTGTGGCCGGTATCCAGGCCTCCTACCCCGGCACAAGGCTGGGAGGGTGGATCGTTGCTGAACTCCTTGCGCTCCTCCTCGCGCCGCCACTCCTCGCGGAGAGCCACCATCAGGTCGAAGTGCTGCACCTTACCGGCGAAGTAGTCGTCGGGCTCGATGGCAATCCGGCCTTTGGTGCAGAGAAGCTGGAACAGCCAGGCCCGGGTGAGGATTCTGGGCTCCTGAGGATTCCCGGCACGATGCCGCCGAAGCTCCTCGACCAGTTCCTCCTTCGAGAGTCCCGACGCGGGGTCATAGGGGGCGTCGAGGTACTGTCTCTCCAGTTGCGTTCGGACTTCATCGAAAGGCCTGGGCATGGCGTATCTCCCTCTGGGTCAGAGCAAGTGCTTGCCGCGGTGTTTCGCGGTCGGGCGATGCATTCCTTCGTCGACCTCTACATGATGGCTACTGCACCGCCGGCAAGGTCGAGGCCGGTGGCACGTAGGCCCTCACGCCGCTGATGAACATGGAATAGGGCTTCTTGGCGCCATGACTCTGCGCACTGAGGATCAGGTAGTAGTGCTGGCTCGGCGCTACCGCCGGCACATACGGAGAGCCTGCGCTCGTCTGCTCAAGGCCGTCAACCCACCAAGTCGCCTTCTGCCGCACCGGGTCGTAGCTGCAGCCGAAGATGTGGTTCTGTGCGCGATCCAGGGGCTGGCGCGAGACGTTGTTCGGATTCTGCAGGTTCTTGTACCCGCCGTCCTTGCCCCAGATGCCGGACCAACTGTGAACCGTTCCCGTGAGTCCCGGGCCGAAGCCGCCCTCGTCCACATCCAACTCCATCCAGCGCTCGAAGCCCGGCGGGTCGCCCTCGTACTGGTCCTGTTGTTTGCCGTTATGCTCAGCCGGCATCAGCCACACCGCAGGCCAGTGGTCGGGGTCGTTGTCTGAGAGCCTGACCTCGAACTCCACGTAGAAGCCCTCCGAGCCGGGCAGCAAGGGCAGCTTGCCGGCGGAGAAGTCCCGCGGAGTGCTGACCAGATCGCCGCCCAGACTCAGCACGAGGACCCCGTCCTGCGTCGAGTAGTGATCCAGAGACGGAGGCTTCGCGTACCACTGGCCGCTGAACCACTTGTAGTTCCCGTTGCGATCCGGGGCGATGTCCGCCGAGGTGGGCTTCTCGTTGAGGATGCACTTCGTGTAGCCCAGTGCCGCAGCTCCAGGTGGCACAGTCGGCGCCGGAGCTGCAATCGCCGCACAGCCGCACAGGATACTCAGCGTCACAATCGTGCAGTGCAGGAGCATAGCCACCCCCCCAGGGCAGGCAGTACGCAGACTTCGGTTAGCGCTTCCTCGGTCTGCCCGCGGGAGCTCTCCCACGGGTAACCGGGGCCCAGCAGAGCCTAGAGCTTGCCTTGCGTTAGGGCAGCGACCTGTTCGGCCGTCAGCGCCCGCGGAGTCACCAGAACGTCGTCCACGGTGCCCTTCAGATTCCAGCGACTCGTCGGTGGGTGCTTGCCCACGAGCACCGGGCAGCTATCCAGGATCGTCGGCTCGAAGTTGCCCTTCGTCCGCGCGACAGGCTTCCCGTCTACGTAGAGCACTCTTTCGTGCGGCGTCCAGGTCAGGGCCAGGTGAGTCCAGACGCCCTGGCGCAGGGGCACCGGCACTCGCGGATAGCTGGAGTAGTCGCCGGTCGTGTTCACCTTGCCGAAGAGTGTCTTGCCGTGCGCCGAGAGACCGATCTCGTTGTACCCGTCCGGCAATCCGTTTCCGCTGGTGCGCTGCGCATAGAGGAACACGGTCCAGCCGCTCCAGGTGTCCTCGGACTGCTGCAGCGGGTCGTAGTCGGGTTTGACCCAGAGTGCCAGCGTTCCCTCGGCGCTCTTGGGGCCGAGCAAAGTCGACGCTGGAGGCATCGTCACGCAGGAACGATCCCCGGAGAGCTTGAGGCCCTGACCGAAGCGTCCCGCAGTTCTCTCGCCGCCAACCACGATCCCATGGTTCCCGGCTCCGCTGTCGTCCCTAATATACCCCTCAGAGCCCTCAAAACGGTAGAGGGCGCCGGCGGAAATGCCGGCCTCCGACAGCGCAAGGGCATCCTTCCCGACCGGCATCTGCACCACTTCGGGAGTGGCAGTCACCGGCTTCGGTGCAGTGGGCGCAAGAACCCGCCGGGTCTGGAGCGGCACCTCGGCGGGCTGACCACCCAGGGCTCGGCAGAGGTCCTCCAGCGTAGCGCCCATCTCGTCTCTCTTGGCCAGGAGGCGGGACGGATCGGGGTTGTAGTCCTTGAAGCTGCGGACGACCGTGTCGTCAATCGCCAGCAGCGCCCGGGCTCGCGGCAAGAGGTCGGCAGCCACACCATGCTCTTCCGCTAGCCGCACACACTCGCGCAGGAGCCACAGGTACTCGTAGTCCTCGGCGCCGTCGCGGATTGCCTCCCAGCGGATCGAGTCGACGACTCCGCCGTCAGAACCGGGGTACACCAGGTGCCCGTCACCGTTCGCACCGGGATACAGACCGGCAGTCTCCCAGGCTCGGTCTGAGCGGTAGTTGATGGACCAGTAGAGGATGCCGTCGAGGTTGTGCTTCCAGCTCATCCACCACAACACCCGGCAGTCCAGAGCCGGGTAGTCGACCCAGTAGTTCGGGAAGGGGTGCCGGGTGCTGTAGGCGACATACCACCAGACTTCGCGTCCCTTGGCCTGCTCCTGAGCGGCTCCGTCAGGGTTGAAGGAGTAGACCTCCGGGCACCAGATGTCCACGCCCGTCAGGCCCTTCGCACCAGCGCCGCGAGCCGTCATCATGTTCGCGAGCCCCGGTGCCCCGCGGTGCACCTCGCCCAGAATCGTGTTCAGGGTCGCGAAGTACTCGGGCTCCGGCTCGTCGGCCATGTAGGTGTAGGCCATGGGAAGCAGACCGCGCTCACGTAGATGCTTCTCCCAGCCGGCAGCCACAGCAGCAGTCCCCGACTCGCGGAGTCTGCGCAGGGCCTGCCCGACCTCCTGCCGGTAGCCGGTGGAAGGCACACCCACAGCAAAGGCAGACAGTCCCTGGCGCTGATAGCGGTCGACGTATTCGTCGAAGGCCCCGAAGTCCATCGAAGCAGGCTTGTTGCCGGCCTCCCACACCGAGACGTGGGCAGTCGGCCAGTCCTGCAGCCACTCTCCGGGTCGCGCTTCGTTGCGGAAGACCAGTCGCACCGACCCGGCCTCTCCCTGCGAGACCTCGCTACCCGCACCGCCATACCACTGCGAGGCTTGGGGTGCGATTCGCAGCGCACCAGTGGCACCCACGGCGCGGAAGTCCTTCACCTCGAGGGTCACGTCGGCGGGGTCAGTGAGCTGCAACCCAAGGGACTGGATCGCCTCGCGGCCCGCGGGCAGGTCCACGACGAACTCCTGCCATGCCTCGCCGGCTGACAGCGGCCCATACAGAACCTGCGGCGCCTTCTCGCTGCCGACGATCAGCCGGACCTTGACGCTCTTCGTCCCTGACGTGACCCGGACCGAGAAGGCCAGGCGATCATAGGCGGACAGGTCGAACCTCGGCGGCTCGACGGTAGCGCCCGCAGCGTGAGTGGGACTGATGCGGTGCGCGAGCATGTTGTCATACCACTTGCGCCGATCCATCTGGGAGGTGATACCGCAACCAAAGGAAGTCTTGATGTGGTTGGTACGCGGAAGGGTGAAGCCGTAGACATGCAGCTTCATCGGCACGGTACGAGCCGGCGCATCCTGCGGGCGGACCGTGACCGTGCCCTGGTAATCGCCCGGCTGGGTCCCGCGCGGAACGTAGACGGAGACCCACACGGACTCGAAGCTGCTCGCCGCTACGTCAAAGGGTGCAGTGGGCAAGAGCGGATCCGGCCACAGCCCCACGAAGGGCACAGCGTAACTGGGCTTCTCGGTCGGGATGTAGCCCACGCGTCGCCAGGTGAGATTGGCGCTGGAGAAGGGGCGCTGCCCCGCAAGACCAGCCAGGTCCGACAACTCCAGACTGACCTGGTGCAGGGGCTTGTCGAAGGCGAAGACCACCAACTGCGTGGCCTCGTACTCATGGCGAGCAGCCGAGAGGCGAAGCGGCGCCTCGACCTCGCCGCTGAAGGAGTCGTCACGCAGCATCTTCACCAGCGGGCTCTGCACGCCGAGACCGTAGGCGTCCTGACCCGAGGCGGTGATCGCCGCTGCCCGCAGACGCAGGCCATCCACGCGACGACCCAGGGCAGTGACCTCCTCGGCGAGGCCCGCCCATTCCTGCGGCGTCATGCTCTCCGGTGTCTTGGCCCGTGCCTGAAGGGCCTGGAGGTCCTTCCGCGTCTGATCGGCCGCAGGAAGCCTGCGAGCGGCCAGCGACAGAGAGGAAAGACGCTGACTGAGCGCCGACAACTCCGGCTGGTAGTCCTTGAGACCGAGGAGGAAGGACTGGCGCGAGAGGAGTACCCCGGCGGCCTTCGCCTCGAAGTCCAGGCGGATCGGCCCGGCTGCGCTGAACCGGTAGGTGAACTTGCCCGTCCCGGCCGGAGTGAGCGGAAGCGCCTGCGTCTTGCCGGCCGCGGTCAGACTCAAGGCGGGCGTCAGGGAGTCGCCGGACTGCGCTGCGCAGGCAAGGCTGTTGTCACCAGGCCAGGGAGTTCCCCAGTCGAGCGTCGTCAGCGCTGCCGGAGTCGTACCCAGGGTCACGTGCCCAAACCGTGAGGGCTGGTGGAAGCCGCGCAAGGTGGCCGACCAGCAGGAAGCCTCCCGGTGCGGAACCTCACTGCGGCACAGATTCAGACGGGCGGGACGCCCCGGCTCAAGGCCCACCTGCTGCA
>JBDKVB010000109.1 GCA_039679385.1 Armatimonadia bacterium
GGATCTTTGGCGAACTGCTCGGCGGGTGCGACGATCGAGGCCTCGAACTTGCGGTAGTCGGCGAGTTCCTGCTCGCTTAGCATCTCCGTGCAGTGATAGCTCGCGTACTCAGACCATGGGAGCGAGATGGCCGGACCGATGACCTTCGCGGCCGACCAGGCGGAATCGTCAAACTGGGCCGAGGTCCAGCCTTCCTGTTCAGTACGTGAGGCCCGCCACGTGGCGTCCGAGCCAATCACGGTGGTAGCGTCACCGGGGCCCTGAAGGACGAGGCGAGCGATGACACCAGCCGCGCCGGTGACATTGTGGGCCTGAACAGCGATGACGTTGCGACCGGGCTTCAGGAGGCCGCCAAGGTCGTAGTGCGGCGGACCGGCCTCGCGCTCAACAGGGCGCAGCGGGCCCTCACCATTGGCAAAGAGGGTCTGGCGGTCGTCGACCACCAGGTCGAGGTAAGCAGCAGTGACCCCCGCGGGCAGGTCGAAGGTCTTGCGCAGGTAACGGCTCTGGTCGACGCACTCACCGGAGGCGACCTCAGGATACCAGATCCAGTTGGCGACAGTCTGCTGTGCGAAGCTCGGTGCGGCGGCGAGGCAGATCAGGAGTGCGCAGCCTCGGTGCATGACTTCCCCCTGTTTGACGGCAACACGTGCGTCGATGGACTTGGCGGCTGCTCGATGTCAGCAAGGTGCCGACCGCAGACCCTTACTCGACCTCTGCCGCCATGCGGGCCAGCCACTCGTCGATGCCTGTCTTCGGGACGTCCAGAGCCCGCCTGACCAGCTCGCAGGTCGGATAGCCACCCACCTGCTCTTGACTGTCGATGATGCGGCCCTGGCGGTCCAGCAGCTGCTGCACAAGGCGCTTGTCTACCTGGTCTCGGTCCCGCGATCGAGCTCCTGCATGGGCAGCTACGTGGGCAACGACCTCGGTCGCCGGGAGTGCCTTCAGCCCCTCAGGCCAGACCGGCTTCTCATGAAGGACCGTGATGTCGCCGCTGGTCATGGCTGCCGGGGCGCCGTCCACCCCGAAGGCGAGGTTATCCTCCAGGTAGACTTCGCCCCTGTTGCCGACCATCGCCAGTCCCTTGCGGGTGTCCGGGCCATGGAAGAGGACATTGCCGACCACGCAGATGCGTCCCTTCGCCGGGAGCAAGGTCCGGCCGGTCCACTCACTGTCAGGGTACCCGATCTGCACCGCCGCACTGCCGGGATTCTGGATGACGTTGTTCACGACCACTCCGGTGGTGTGGGCCTTGAAGAAGGGGTTGCGCTGGTTGTTGTCGGCGTAGAGATTGCCGAAGATGGAGATGTTCCGGCAGAAGTCATGGATCAGGGACCCCATGGAGTGCGGCCCCTTCTTGTGCGTGGAATTCCGGAGGCCCTCGGCGATGATGCAGTTGCTGAAGGTGGCGTCGTGGGTGGTGGCCTCGGGGCCGTCGTACCTGGGGCCAGACGCCGTGAGATTCTCATCGACGGCCCAGCTTACCGAGCAATGGTCGATCACGATGTGGTGTGCGCCACCGGAAGTAGAGATGCCATCGGGCTCCCAGCCGGAGCGCTTGGCCAGCCCGCAGTCTCCCGGCCGAATACGCAGGTGCTGGATGAGGACGTCGTGGGTGGAGATGTAGAGGCTACCGCGGACGATGGTGATTCCCGGCGAGGGCGCCGTCTGACCCGCGATGGTGACGAAGGGCTGCCTGATGCTCAGCGAACCCTTGCCGAGATCGATCACGCCGCCCACTTCGAAGACGATGATGCGTGGGCCGCTCCCGTCGAGGGCCTCCCTGAGTGAGCCGGGCCCTTTGGCGTCAAGAGTGGTTACCTTGAGGACCTGGCCGCCACGTCCGGCAGGGGTGTCGGTTCCGAAACCGACGGCACCGGGGAAGGCCTTCGCAGGCTCCTCGGCACAGGCCACAAAGCCTCCAAGGAGCACTCCTGCCAGCACGAGCACGCAAGTCGCCAAAGGTCGTCTCATCGCCGAACCTCCGCAGCAGCATGATGCGAAGCACGGCCGTCATACGGGCACGATCGGGCCACGGCAGCTATTCCCCCTGAGGCGCACAGCACCTCCGCCTAGGGTAACCCGCGACGATACAGAACCGGGCGCTCGCAGGGCGGGAGCTTGAGCTCGGAGCCGTCAGCGAGGCGCTCGATGAGCATGTGCCACTCGCGCGGATCAGTGCTGCCCTGCGGACTGCTCAGGCTCCGGCTGCCGATCTTCGTCGGGCCATCCACCCCGTTGGCAAAGAGGAAGTTGGGCGTGCGCTCGAAGACAAAGAGACTCTTCCCCGTAAGGCCCTTGGCGTTGCCGCCATGTCCGAAGAGGCGGATATGGTCGCAGTCAGTGACCACCAGCATGGGGTTGTTGCCCTCATACTTGGTGGCATAGATGTCCACGTTGCGGGCGCTGCGCAGCTCATTGGTCACCTGTTGGGGGCTGAACTGATAGAAGCGCAGCGGGCCCTGGGCGCGGTCTACGACGATGCGGGCTGCACGGTAGTTATACCAGTTCCCGCCGCCATGGCCGGTGACCAGGACACAGGGCGCAGTGCGGGCCGCAGGTGCCGCCCGGCCTCGTGGGGCGGGAGCGAAACCGTGAGTCGATAGCCGCTCGATCTCCGTCGCGCGGAAAACGGAGGTGCCGCCACAGCGCCAGTGGAGGGCTGAGGCTCCCGGTACGTCGCTGGCCGCATACAGACCCAGGAAGGCCACGATGCAGTCTGCATCCGAGGTGTCCGCAGTGCGCACCAGAGGCTGAGGATTGGCGGAGTCGGCGAAGGCTCCCTCAGGCAGCGGCATCAGCAGGCTCAGGTGCTGGCCCGCGCCGATCAACCTGGTCCGCGGCTTGAGTTCCAGCGTCTGCGTCAGACGATAGCAGCCCCGGGGCAGGAACACGATCTCATGCTCGTCGATCGCGCGCTGGAGGGCCTGGGTGTCGTCAGTGAGGCCATCTCCCTTCGCGCCGTAGGGCGCCTCCTTGACGTTGGCCGCGCCTGGTGTCTCGAAGGAGGGGAAGTCGGACGCCCACAAGTGACGAGACTGGAGGTCTGCAGGCGGCGTGACGCCAGGCTCGCAGTCCTCGACCTCCTCCACCGAGACGCCGTCCACGTAGACCGGGTAGCGGAACTCCACGCCCTGATTTGTGCGGGGAGCGACAGCGTGAGCGTACTCCCGCACGTGAACCCAGCCCGTCGGGTTCCCGGCGAGGTACGCCTTCCCAGCGCCGTCCATAGTCACGACGGTGGCGTTGCGGACGAACACGTTGTTGAGGTAGACGCCGCTCTCAGAGGACACGACGACCCGAGCCGGCAGGCCGAGGGCCTTCTCAGTGAACTCGATCTGGCTGTCGACGAGGGTCAACTCCCCGACGTTTGCGGGCTGATTCGCCGGCACCTGGATCAGCGGGCCTGCGCAGCGGTCGGCAAGTATCCGCAGGCCCGCCGCGACAAGGGTCTGGCGGCTGGTACTGCGGATGGCGGCTTCAGTCTGGCCCCGAAGGGTGAAACCTGTGATGGCAGGCGTCGGCTGTGTGCCGCTCAAGTAGCCGGTGAAGTCGAGACCGATGCGGCCGCCAATCACGGTGACGTTCGCGCTGCTGCCGCCGGAGCCGATGCCGCCCTGGATGCCGATGAGCCCATGAGTGGCGTCAAGGGTGCAGTCCTCGATTGCGGAGCCCTCTGCGGCCTGATCCCGTAGCGCAATGGCCCCCGGGTTGTTCTCGCCGATGGTGATATCGAGGCCGACCAGCATCTGGTTCATCGAGATATTGGGCTGCTCCGTCTCCGGGCCAAGGCCATCCGCTACGCGGTCTGCTGTTGTGGGGTTGAAGTAGCCGCGAGCCCAGAATCGCACAGCGTAGCGCGGCTTCAGCGCGTCGGAGAAGCCGGGAGAAGAAGGCGCCAACAGTATCTGCGGCCTCTGTGCACCGGCGCGGGAGCCGACCAGAAGATTCGGGAAGCGATTGCCGCCGAAGACGCGACCATTGGACCGCCGGTAGAGCTGCTGCACGCACTCGAGGGTGTCGGAGATACGGTAGGTGCCCGTTGGGAAGAAGCAGACGAGCTGATGGTCACGGGCGAAGTTGATGGCGGCCTGGAGGGTGGCGGTGCAGTCCTGCCGACCGGTCGGGTCTGCCCGGAAGGGCCCCTTGGTCACGTCGAGGTAGCCGAGAGCGGCGAGACGCTGGTCCTCGAGCTCCGTGGGCACCCGCAGGTCCAGGGTGTCCGGCAGTGGCCCGCCGATGGTAGGGTGCACGTAGCGCAGGTAGCTCTCATCAGCGCCCGGTACCTGCCCGACCGGCTGCGACATCGCCAGGACGGGCAGTAGCACAAGCAACACGAACACGAACAGGACGGTCGAGCTTTCCATCGTCTGCCTCCTCTACCGCAGGTCCTCACAATGATGTCGACAAGGTGCGACCGGTCAGGGCTCCCAGCGCAGGACCTTGCACTCCCAGGCCAGCAGGGGCACGACGGCCCCCTCGATAGCGAGTTGCTCAGCAGCGCCGGTGAAGAGCACCGCGGCGGAATCGTCGGTGAGACGACCAGTGTCTGAGACGCCGACCTTCGAGAGGAGGTTTCGCCCGAGTGCCTCACACTCCTTCTGACGACCTCTGGTGATCCGCACCCAGGAAGGCATCCTGTGCACGCGAGACGTGGAAGAGGCTTGTCGGCGTAATAAATGAGGCACTGCCTTGTACTTATGCAGCAAAGAAGGTATCATAAGCGGAATGTCGAACTATAGAAGGCTGCGTCGTACAAAATCGCTTTGCGGTCGGCTGTAGCGGCATCACGTCAGGTTGGTTACTGGTTGCACCAGGCTTGCGGGACACGCGTGGCTTCCGGGGGAAGGCATGCACTACCAGTCCGGTACCGGGTGCGTGAAAAGGGCCCACCTTTGCCTCCGCTTGGGGCAATCGGTGGGCCTCTGTGATTCCGCCTGCGTGACCAGGAGACCGACAGTCGTCAGGAAAGGAGGCAGGAGACAGCTCGAGCTCGTGGTGTGGCCCTGACGGGACCGGCCTTCGCGCCGGAATCACGCTGCACGGAGGAGAGATGGGATCATGCGCCGAGGCTTCACGCTCATTGAGTTGCTGGTAGTGATCGCTATCATCGCGATCCTGGCAGCGATCCTGTTCCCCGTGTTCGCCCGCGCCCGTGAGAAGGCACGTCAGACGAGCTGCGTGAGCAACGTCAAGCAACTGGCACTGGGGTTGATGATGTACAGCCAGGACTACGACGAGAAGTGGCCCTTCATGACCTACGCGGATTGCTTCAGCACCTCAAGCAACACTTGGTTACCCGGGGCTTTCCCCTGGCCCCAGACCGTCCAGCCCTACGTCAAGAGCGCCCAGGTCGGCGTGTGCCCCAGTGACTCGCAGCGGGCCTGCATGAGCAAGATCGGTGGCTCGTCGGGCAACTACGATGATATCTTCATCGCGATCTTTGGGAGGGCACCTGCCACCGCGGACGCGGCGTCGCTGATGTGGCCCTGGAGCTACGCGACGAACATCAACCTCGGCCCGGTCTACGGGAATGCTGCGCAGGCCGCCATCTCCCATCCCTCCCAGTGTCTGCTTCTTGGTGACTACGGGCGCGGAGCGTACACCTACTCGGTGTTCTACATGAGCTTCGGGTACGGGACGAACACCGGCTATAACCCCGACCGCTGGGAAGCCGGTGGCCGTCATAACGAGGGCCGCAACTACGCCTTCTGCGATGGTCATGCCAAGTGGCTCAAGGACCTGGGTGGCATCAAGGGCAACCAGAACTCCTTCGCCAACAACTACTACGCGCAGGGCTGGTACGACAAGGCAACACAGTAGGGACCCAGAGCCCGGCCACGATGGGCAGACAGAATGGGTCAGCCAGCTACTCCACAGGCAACTTCGTCCTCGCACAGCGGCCCGAGGGGACCTGATAGTACGTCTCCGGCCAGGACAAGCTCCGGCGATCTCTGCGGGACCCGAGAGGAGGAGGATCGCGGCCGAAAGGGGAAGTCGGCGACCGGCCGGAAGTGCCTGGTGCACGGCAACGACACTCCCGGTCGGCGCTGCCGAGGATCACCTCTCCCCTCCGAGGAGACCTTTGCCCATGGGCCGTACGCTCGCCCTCTTCGCTCTTGTGGCGGTGCCCTTTGGTGCTGCCCTTGCCCAGCCTGTCACCGTCGAAGTGCGTGACGGTGTGCCGCTGATGGTCCTTGGCGGTCAGACTGTGGCCCCGATGCTGTACCGCGAGAACTACGACTACAACTCCCGGGATCTGGCGCTATCCCACTACGTCAGCCTCTACAAGGCCGGAGTGCGCCTCTTCTGCTTCCCGATGGGCATCGGCCTCACCAGCACCCACGAACAGCGCGTCACAGCATGGCAGAAGTGGACCGATCCGGTCATCGACCAACTGATCCAGGCGACCGGCCCGGACATCCACATCCTGCTGATGGTGCCGACGGACCTCCGGCGGACCTGGAACAAGCAGTGGGCCGAGCAGAACCCCGGGGAGATGGCGCTCTGGCCGCCCGACATGACACCGGGTGATCGCGCCTCACTATCCTCGCTCAAAGCCAGGGCTTTGGTCTGCGAGGGCCTCGCCGACCTCGTCAAGTACGTGGAGGCCCAGCCCTATGCCGGGAACGTCCTCGGCTACTTCCTCCACGGCGGCGGAGGGGAATGGCTGGACTACTGGGACTACAGCCCTGCAGCGGAGGCCGGCTTCCGACGCTGGCTGACGGCGAAATATGGCACGGACGCCGAGTTGCAGAAGTCCTGGGGCCAGGCAAAGGTGTCGCTTCAGACGGCCGCCCTGCCCCAGTGGGACCGCCTGCACAAGGGCGATGTGGGCCTGTTTCTCGACCCGGCCAAGAGCCGACAGGTTGTTGACTTCTACCAGTTCTACCACGAGGACGCCGCAGCGGCCGCCGCTGCTGTCTGCAAGACCGCGAAGGAAGCCTGTGAGGGCAAACGCCTGGTCGGACTCTGGGGCGGGTACTACTTCCTCCCGGACTGGAACCCCGGCGATCGCGGACTCTTCCGACGACGCCAGGGCGCCTTCGAGACCACTGTCCAGGACCCCAACGTCGACTTCTTCATGTCTCCCTACTGCTACCAGGAACGCCACCCCGGCGGTGTGTTCGTTCCCCAGTTCCTCTCTGACAGCATGCGTCTGCACGGGAAGCTGGCCGTCGTCGAAGAGGACTCAAGGACATCGCTGGCCGCCGCGGTTGATGACGCCTACAACCCCGGGAAGTCGACAAGCGCCAGTGCCACTCTCGGCGACAGCTTCGGACGCTCGGAGACGATCGGCGAGAGCCTCGCTGTGCTGACGCGCAACTTCGGGGCCATCTACTCGCGGCCCGGACTGGGCTCAAGCTGGTTCTGCCTCGGCTCCAAGGGCGGATGGTACGAGAACCCGGTGCTGCTGAGCACCATCACGAAGCTCAAGCGGCTGGCGGATCGACACTGCACCTCTGACCGCGACAAGTCGGAGATTGCTGTCATCGTCAGCAACCGGTCCCTGTGGTACCAGCGTCTGAACGACTTCATGCCCGAGATGACCACACGCTTGCTCGTCGAGGGTCTCGCGCGGCTTGGCGCGCCCTGCGACCTCTACCTCGACAGCGACCTGGAGGATGCCCGGTTCCCCTTTGACCGCTACAAGCTCTTCGTCTTCGCCAACACCTTCCACCTGTCAGCCAGGCAGCGGGCGATCCTCAAGGAGCGGGTGCAGACCGGCGGCAAGACCGTGCTGTCGCTCTACGCGTCGGGCTATGCGGACGACAACTCCCTCTCACTGGCCGGAGTGGAGGACGTAACCGGGATGCACATGGGGGCAGCCAAGATCAGCCTGGTCAAGGGCGCACACGTGGTCATCACCGACTACACGCACCCGGCGACGCAGTCCGTCCCGCACGGCACACGGTATGGCACGTCGATGGAGTTCGGTCCCGTCCTGTGGTGTGATGACCCGCAGGCGACACCGCTGGGCGACCTGGTAGCTACGGACGCCTCCGGTGGCGTGTTCACTCTCTGCAAGCGCGGCGGGTTGTGCGCGAAGCGGCTTGCAGGCTGGACTTCCGTGTGGTCCGCCGTGCCAAATCTGCCACCGGACCTTCTGCGCTCGATTGCCAGGATGGCCGGCGTGCATATCTACAGCGACGGCAACGACGCGGTCAGTGCCGGCAACGGACTACTCAGCATTCACACCGGCTACGCCGGGACGCGCAGGATTCATCTCCCGCGCCCGAGCCGCATTACCGATGCCCTGACCGGCGAGTGTGTGGCCGAGAGCGCCACGGAGTTCACGGTTGACCTGCCGGCACGAGCCACAGGGCTCTGGGAGATCGAGTAGGGCAGCAGTTCGAACCATGATCGGCAGGGCTCACTACTTACCGAACGAGGCGACGTCATGAACCTGACTGCTCAGCAACTCTACGACAAGGCGCAAGAGTCATGGACCCGGTCGTGGGAGTGGTACTTCCATCCCGCCACGGGGCTGTTCTACGACTACGTGTGCAGCACCGACATCGCCGAGCGTTTCCGGTACCTGCCGACGCCCGAGGAGATCTCGCACCAGGACCCGAATCCCAACGGCTGGGGCACCGGGATGGAGGACAGCTCCATCAATGCCGGGGTCTGGATGGGGATGATCTGCGACCGCTTCGAGGTCACCGGTGAGGAGCACCTGCGCGAAGCTGCGAGCCGGGTGTACGACGGCATGGTCCTGTGCGGGACCCTGAGTTCCTCCCCGGGCCTGGTCCTGCGCAGTGTCAGCCCGATCGACGGCAAGTCGCACTTCATGGAGAGCTCGCGGGACCAGTACACCTGGCACGCCTACGGCCTGTGGCGCTTCAGCCGCTCGGAGCTTGCGACCGAGGCACAGCGCGAGACCGTCCGCAGCATTGTCACCGCGGTTTGCGAGCGCATGGAGCGCAACATCGTCGCAGGCGAAACGGACTACCATATCTGTCGCGAGGACGGCAAGCCGGGGCTGGTCGACAAGATGTGGCATGTGGACCCCCACGAGGTCGCGAGACTGCCGATGCTGTATGCCATCGGCGCCGACCTGACCGGCGACGCGCACTGGCGGGACAAGTACAGGGAGTACGCTGAGCAGGCGGCGAAAGAGTCGCTGCAGGTACCGCCGAACATGAGGACGGTCTACGCCTTCCTGCAGGAGCAGGTGTCGCTGGAGGCTCTCTACGAGCTTGAGGGCAAGAACGCCGAGTTGAAGACCGAGTGGCTCCGGGCTCTCGAGTTCGTCGGTCAGCGGGTCGAGACGGTCCCCGCACAGTGCCTGCAGTACAAGCCCATGAACGTATCAGCCCTGGACATGAACTGGCGGCACTGGGAGTTCGGCAACAATGCCAGCTACCGTGTCCCGCGCTGGCCTCAAGCTCTACGCTCAGAGGACTGGGCGCTCCGGCAGCCCGGAGAGGCACAACTGGCGCAGCTCATGTGCCCGACGTGGAAGCCATCGGAGGACTGGAAGGCGCTGCTGGCTCAGGCCGTGGGCCAGGTCGACTACTCGGCCTCCATCCTGTACGGCATCTTCTATCCCCTGGCCGCTTACTGGCGTGCCGTGCGACGCGGCGACCTGCAGCTACCCTAGAGGGAAGCGTGAGGCAGTCCGAGGAGGAGTGAGCGGCATGGCTGGTTGGCGACGCACGGGACTCGTGGTCGTCCTTGTGCTTGCCGCAGGCGCCGGGCAGTGGCACGATTCAGCGGTTGCTGCCGGGGAGACGGCGGACCTGCTTGTAGAGGGCAAGTGGGTGCCGACGCCCGTGACGACGCTCGCAGACCTTCGCGACTTCCGGCCTGCGGCGGAGGTGGAGCTGAGTCGCTATGGTGGGTGGAAGGCGAGGCAGGTCGAGGCGACCGGGTTCTTCCGCACCCAGAGAGTCGACGGGCGCTGGTGGCTGGTCGACCCCGAAGGGTACCTCTTCCTCAGCGTCGGTCTGTGCTCGGTGGACCGCAAGGGCGTCGAGTCGACTCCTGTAGTTGCCGACCGGATCTTTGGGGGCCGCGAGAACTGGGCTTCGATGACAGCGACGCTCCTGCGGACGCTCGGCTTCAACTCCCTCGGCTGCTGGTCGGATGCGGAGCCCTTTCGGGCTCTTGCTCAGCCGATGCCCTACTTCCCCCGCTGGAACTTCATGAGCACGTACAAGAACCAGCGGGACCCCAGGGACGGTCCACGGGGCTACCCGAACCAGTGCATGCCGGTGTTCGACGCCGCCTTCAGGTCCTTCTGCCTGCGTCACGCCGAGCAACTCGCCGCCACGAAGGACGACCCCTATCTGGTCGGGCACTTCTCCGACAACGAATTGCCCTTCCGACCCGACCTGCTCAAGCTCTACCTCCAGCTTCCGGATACAGACTCCGGTCACCAGGCTGCCCGGCGGTGGCTCACGCAGTTCCGTCAGGAGCACAAGATCGCGACCGAAGCGGAGGTCTCCGAGACCGAGCAGGCTGGCTTCCTGGAGCACGCGGCGCACGAGTACTACTCGATCGTCAACCAGGCCATCAAGACCTACGACCCGAACCACCTCTATGTCGGCAGCCGCATCCACGGCCGCACCATCATCGAGCCGGTATTCCGGGGTGCGCAGGACGTCGACGTGGTCAGCATCAACTACTACCACCGCTGGTCACCAGAGACCGAGCGTCTGGCCCACTGGGTCGAATGGTCGGGTCGCCCCTTCCTTGACTCCGAGTGGTATGCGATGGAACTGCCAGACCCCAAGCTCGAAGTCCAGGGAGCGGGCTTCCGCGTCCGGACACAGCGAGACCGCGGGCTCTTCTACCAGAACATGGTGATCGGCCTGCTCGGTGAGCCTGGCTGCGTGGGCTGGCATTGGTTCAAGTACGGCGGTGACAGCGACACCCACTCCGTCGGTTTCGTGGATCGTCAGTACCAGCCACACACAGAGATGCACGAGGTCATGCAAGCCGTCAACCGGCAGGTCTACCCGCTGGCAGACTTCCTGTCGCGGAAGGGACAGGAGTGAAGTCCTGCGAGTCGGACGTGCTGGTGGCGACACGCTCGCAGACGGGCTGTCGCCGCAAGGAGTGCTGCCCTGGGGAGGTCAGGAGGTAGCGTCATGTGCGCGATCCGATGCTTGCCGGGCCGGGTCAGCGCCCGTCTCATACTGATGACGACCTTCGCAACTGCGTGCCTGATTGTGACTGCGCAGGCCGGGCCTGTGTACTACGTGGACTTCGCCGGCGGGAACGACGCAGCTGACGGTCTGACAAGGGAGACCGCCTGGCGTCATCTGCCCGGCACGCGGACAGGTAGCCTGTGGCAGTCCGGCTACGTCTGCACCGACTTCGGCCAGGGCACGGTTGTCGCACAGCGCCGGCGCTTGCCTCCCGGCACGACACTTCGGCTGAAGGGCGGGACTGTGCAGGAATCCACCGGCGGAGGAGCGGTGCTCCTCAACAGCGACTTCTACGAGGACGGGACACCGGAATCGCCCATCATCCTTGAGCGAGACCCCTCCTGGGGCGAAGGGCCCGTGGTCTTCGACGGTGAGGGCCTGGCCCTGACGAAGTGGGAGGTCCAGTTGCTGCTCCGTGAAGTGGACAACCTTTGGCTTCGTGGCAAGGGACCAGGCGGGATCATCTTCCGCAACAGCCCCAGGGGAGCGATAGCAGTCTTCGGCAGTGCCCAGAGACCGATCCAGGGCACCAGACTCACGGACCTTTTGGTCTCCGGTTTCCATGACTCCGGCGTCGCTGCGAACTGGGCCGAGGGATACGAGGTGACGAGCGTCGAGCTTGATGGCAAGGGCCTTGCCGGCAACGCCGGGTTCCACTTTGGCGAGCACCCCTGCAACAACGGGGTATTCCGCAAATGCGTAGCGCATGACCTGGGCGATGAGCCCGGTGCTCAGGCCGGCGGCACCGATCTCCAGATCGGGTTCTGGCTGGTGAACTCGCGGCATGTGCGCTACGTGGACTGTGCCGCCTATGACAACGAAGGCGATGGCTATGACGTCGGCCTCTACCGGGCCACCGAGGACAACTGCACCGACGACATCCGCTACATCAACTGCCTGAGCCGCAACAACGGCGACGGGTTCGGCGCCAACGCGGGCGAAGGCCTCAAGCACAACCTGCGGTGCTACTACATCAACTGCATCGCAATCGGCAACAGCTTCGGGGGCTTCCACGCCTACGGAGGGACGGCCGAGTACTTCTACACCAATGTGGTCGCGACAGAAAACCGCGACGGCAACTTCCACCTCGGCCCCGATGGCTGGCAGGACAAGACCCGCGTCGCTGTGCACGTGCGCAACAGCATCGGGTACAGGCCGGACACCGGGAAGCGCTTCCACAAAGCGAACCTGGTGACCACTTACATCAAGGGCAGCAGCTTCCGGTTGGATTCAGACTACAACTACTGGGGCGCCGAGCTCACCGCAATTCCGAACTTCTGTTACTGGGATGCCTATGCGGGGCCGGCGCCCTATGCCCGGGCCTACCCCTATGCAAAGGGTCCCGGCAGCGTCACGAGCGATTGGTATCTCCTCGACGAAGACGGGCACCTGAATTGCGACGGGCACTCGCTCGCCGGTGTGGGCGGACCACCAGGCTTCGTCAGCGAGAAGGACCACGACTACCATCTTACGGCCGACTCTGTCCTGCGGGGGCGTGGCTGCGACCTGAGCCGCGAGCCCTGGTACCTGCCGGAGATGGGGATCGACCGCGACAACCGGGAGCGCAAGACCTGGAACATCGGCGCCTACTAGCGACGTGCTCTCAGTGAAGGTCCCTGCCGTTAGCGAAGGAAACAGGACATCGCGTATCCACAAACCCAAAGGCTGAGGTAACCCACATGCTTAGGAGAATGCTCGGTCTGGCAATGGTGCTATGCGCGACGCAAGCCCTGGCCCAGGAGAAGGAACCGGTCGTGCTGGTCTGGGGAGAGCATCTGGCGGCTGCGAACGCTCGTGAGGCTCCCGGGACTCGTAGCTACCTCGAGAACATCGCCCGGTCGCTCGATGCTGTGGGCGTCAAGTACGCAAGGGCCAAGGACTCCGACCTCCCCAAGGGTGCGCTGGAGGGCCACAAGTTCGCGATCTTCCCGTACAACTCCAACCTCACCGAGGAGGAGGACGCAGCGATCCGCAAGTTCGTGGCTCAAGGCGGAAAGCTGTGGGCCAGCCTGACCCGCGACCCGGTCTTGTGTGAGCTGCTCGGGGTGACAGTCACCGGCAGCGGTCCCTCGGACAAGGGTGGCAGCTTCGCCGGCATGGTCTTCTCCGGCGCCGCACCGAGTGGCACGCCCCAGAAGGTCGCCAACGGCTCATGGCAGTGCTACCGCGTCAAGCCTGCCGAGGGCACGCAGGTCCTCGCCAACTGGACCGCGGCCGACGGCAGCGACAGCGGAGTCGCCGCGGTGACGCTCAATACTAACGGCTGCTATCACACCCACATCATCCTGGGCGACGACACGGCGCCGAAGGGTCGCATGTTCCTCGCACTGATCGGCCACTTCTTCCCCGAGCTGTGGCAGTCTGCAGTGCAGGGAGCACTCCCGAATATGACACAGGTGCACGGCTACGCCTCCGTCGAAGCGATCCAGACCGCCCTTGATACTGCTCGCCGTGAGGGGCGCAACACTGCGACATCACAGGAGCGCCTCCGCCGCTTCGAGCAGTGCCGGCAGGAGGCCCTGAAGCGTTCGCAGGCGGGGGACTACGCCGGAGCACTGGAGGCTGCCGAAGAGGCGAACAAGCTCTTGGGGGCAGCCACTTACCCGTTGGCTCGTGGCCGTGAGGGTGAGCTGCGAGCGGTCTGGATGAGCGGCCGGGTCACCGACTGGGACGCGGTAATGCGAGAGTTGTCTGCCGCCGGACTGAATGCCGTGTTCGCCAACTTCTGTGACGCCGGCGGCGCACAGTACGAGAGCAAGGTACTGCCCCCGGCGAAGGACTACTCGGGAGACCAACTCAAGGCGTGCCTCGAGGCAGCCCAGAAGTACGGGATCGAGGTGCACCCGTGGCGCGTCGACTGGCGTCTGAGCAGTGGCACACCTGCGCGGATGGAGGAGTTCCGCGCTGCCGGACGTCTCGCCAAGACGCTCAGCGGTGAGGAGACCGAGTGGATCTGCCCGTCCGATGAGCGCAACTTCCGGCTCGAGGTGGACTC
>JBDKVB010000110.1 GCA_039679385.1 Armatimonadia bacterium
CGCCAGCGATAGGACTCGGCTTTCCAGGGCCGTGCCTGTCCCGGGCGATCAGGGCCACGGTCGGAGGAGTGGACTTCGAGGAGGGCCACAGACGCCTCGGCGGGTGTCTCCTCCGCGACGGCACACAGACGCAGGCTGTTGTCCACCTGCGACGGCCCCAGGCGACGCTCCTCGGAGACCACCATCCGCTTCCCGTTCGGCCCGAGCAGGTAGAGCCAGGGCTGACCGTCGGCAACCCGAAGGGTGTACTCAACCGGACCCGCGCCCAGATTGCGCAGGGCCAGGGGAGTCTGCCCGTCGCCCGTGCGCGGGAGGTTCAGCGTGACTCCGCCCACTTCCACGGACAGCCTTCCAGCAGGCCAACCGCACCGTGGGCAGTAGGCGACAGGTTCGGTCAGTTCTTTGCGGCAGGTTGGGCAGTTCATGTTGAGGGCAGAACCGTGAATCCGTGGCACAGGCCAAGGGCGGCCTGAGCCTTCACAGGTCAGTACCAGCTTCGCGCAGGTGCCTGTGCAGCAGTTGCGCAGGCGCCACGTTGAGCCCTACTTCAGATCAAGGCAGGCCAGAGCGGTGGTGTTGCGGATGAGCAGCTTGCCTTCGGCGATCACCGGCGGCGACCAGCTCTGACCGCCGAGAGGCTTGAAGCGTCCGAGTTCCTTGTAGCCACTCGGCGACGCGCTGACCATCACCACATCGCCGCCCTTGCCGTCGACGGCGACGATTGTCCCATCGACGGCGGCAACGCCACCCTTCTCGAACCCCGACTGCTTCCAGGCCACGCGGCCGTCCTTGATGCTCATGCACACGAGGTTGCCAGGGTCGCTGGTCCCGTACAGGTACCCGTCGAGATACACGGGGGAGTTGAAGTGAGACTGGATGTCCTTGTTCCTCCAGGCTACTTCGGCCTGCGCCCCACTGACCTTGACCAGCTCGCAGCCCGTGCCGTAGCCGCTGGTGATGAACACGGAGTTGCCGGCGACAACCGGCGTCGAGGCGTTCACGTCATAGGAGGTGCTCCAGGGCGTCTGCCACAGGGTCTTGCCCGAGGCGACGTCCACGCCATAGACGCAGGACCCGCCGAAAACCACATACTGGGCTTTGCCCGAGATCGTGGCCTTGACCGGCGGGCCATACCCCGCCAGTCCGCCCACGCCACCGGTCCACAGGACCTTGCCCGTCTTGCGGTCGAGGGCTGCAAGACCGGCAGTGCCGCCGGTGCCCACAACCAGCTTCTCACCGTCGATGATGGGTGGGCCCGCATAGCCCCAGGTGGGGTGCTTGCCCTTGAGGTCCGAGGCCAGGTCGACGGACCACAGCTTCGATCCGGATCGCACGTCCAGGCAGTTCAGGGTGCCCAGTCTGCCCAGAGTGTACAGCCGCCCGTCGTAGTAGACCGGCGTCGCATGGCTGTAGCCGTGGTCATACTTCGACGGCTGCTTGTACTGGTGAGTCCAGAGGTCCTTCCCGGTCTCCAGGTCAAGGGCGCGGACGATGTCCTGGTCGCCCGTGTGGTCAAGGATGAAGACCTTGCCCTCAGCCACCGATGGACCGGCGTACCCACGATCACTCATCCTGATCTGCCACAGGACCTTCGGCGGCTTACTGTTCCAGTTCTTGTTGATGCCCTTGAGGGGCGAGATCCCGTCGCCTCTGGCCCCTCGGAAGGCAGGCCAGTCCCGTGAGGCTTCGCCGGTCGAGACCTCGCGAGTCGTTGGAGCGGCCTGCGTCGGCTCGGTTTGAGGCGCCGGGCTGATGGCGGCGACCTGCTGATTGGCCGCCGCGGGAGCCGGGCTCGCAGGCGCCGTCTGCCCGGTGTCAGGAGGTACCGTTGACGGCGGCTTCGGACACCCTCCAGCCGTCAGGACGACAAGGACCATTGCCGAACCCCACACAATCAGCGTCCGCCGAAGTCTCATCGCGGCCTCCCATCGGTGAGCAGGTTGTCTCAGCTATCGTGCACCTTCGCGCCGTTCTGCCTCAGGGCCTCCAAGACAAGGTCAGTATCCAGGAGGCGAGGCGAGCAATCCTCGGACACACACAGGGCGGCAGCGACTCCGGCGGCCTCGCCCATGGCCCGGCAGGTAGCCTCGATCCGGATGGCCGCCTGGGCCTCGAAGGTCGTGGAGATGCAGCGTCCAGCCACCAGAAGGTTGTCCACCTTCTGCGGTACCAGACACCGGTAGGGGATCTCGTGGTACTCGCCGTCCGGCAGGCGCTCGAGGGTGACGCCAACACCGGAGGGGTTGTGGATGTCGATGGGATAGCAGCTCTTGGCGATGCCGTCCTCGAACTTGCGTGCAGCGCGGAAGTCGTCGGCGCTCAGCATGTACTCACCGACGATGCGACGGCTCTCGCGAATGCCCACCATCGGTGCGGTGTAGGCCAGGTAGGCGCTATCGAATCCCGCCAGGTAGCGACGACAGAACTCCATGATCTTGGGGATGACCCTTCGGCCCTGCATCTGGACGCGGGTAAGGTCCTCCGCTTTGGCACCGTTGATGTGGGTCACTCGCGGGCAGTTGAAGGCAAGCTCTCCCGGTCGGCCGGGGACCGTGAAAAACTGGATGTAGCCGCCCTCCTCGGCGCTGAACACACCGTCCTCCTCGGCACGCTCCGCCAGACGCTCCATGGGGTTGTTGCCCACTCCGCCCTTGGCAAACCCCGCACCAAACCGTACCGGACTGGGACAAGGGCACCCGTTCGCGTTCAGGAAGTCGGCCAAGGCCTTGAGGTCGACGCCGCCCATGACGAACCGGAGGCTTGCCGACTGGTTCAGCCCGTCTTCAGGGCGTCCACTCTCGCAGGGAACGCCGGCAAGGGCGGCCACGTCTGCATCGCCGGTGCCGTCGATGAACTGGCGGGCCTGGAGGTTGCGCTTCCCCGTCTTGTTCACGATCTCGACGCCGGTCAGGGCGCCGTCGGTCACCTGCGTGTCGCTGACGAAGGTGTGGTAGAGCAGATCACAGCCCGCGTCGACGGCCATGTCCTCGAGCACGTATTTGAGCAACTCGAAGTTGAAGAACATGCCCTCGTTATCGCCCGGCAGGGCGTTGCAGCGGTCCATGATCTCCTGGTTCATGCCGGTGACCAGTTGCTGCCCGCCGGTGGTGAAGCTCATCATCGGCACGACCAGAGCTGCCGTCTGGCTGCCTCCGAGGAAGCCGAACTGCTCGACGATGAGGGTGCGCGCGCCTCTACGAGCTGCGGCGATTGCGGCAACTGACCCCGCTGTGCCTCCCCCACATACGATGACATCGTAGTCCATGCAGAAGCACCTCACAGGCAATTCCTTACTGTCTCGCACAGGATACCCAAGGTGTTCAGGCCCGGCAAGGGGAAGTTGGCACCCGTCCCGTATTGAAGGGAACGCTATCCAGACCCGAGGTGTATCCATGACCCGCTACATTGCCGCCTACGATACAGAGAGTATTGACCAGTGCCTGCCTGCCGTCGAGCGCCTGGTCGAGTTGCACCACCGGTACGAGATTCCCGCCACCTTCTTCATCGTTGGCCGCCTGCTGGAGCGCGACGGAGCCCGGTACCGCGAGCTGCTGGATGACCCGCTCTTCGACGTGCAGACTCACTCCTGGTCCCACCAGATCCTCAAGGACAGCATCGCCCATGGCCCCGGCGTCAGCCTCGAGCAGATGGAGATCGAGGTCCACGAGGGCAAGCGTTGGGTCGAGGAAGTCTTCGAGCGTGAGTGCATCGGCTTCCGTCCGGGTTGCGGCTTCGTCGATGGCTTCACCGGCGTTCCCGAGCGGCTGGAGATCCTGCGCCGCAATGGCATCCGCTTCACCAGTGCCGACCTTCGTGGGCCGATGGACTCGATCCCCAATGACATGCAGCAGCCGTACACCTACGAGAAGGACGGCTACGGCGACATCTGGGAGATCCCCGGTCACGGCTGGCACGACAACGTGCTCAAGTGGGGCAGCCACATCACCTACTACCCGCCGGTCTATGACTTCGCCGCCGCGTCTCGGAACGCGAAGACGGTCGTCGAGTGCTTCGGCCAGGAGGGCCGCTGGCTTGAGCACGCCGTCGAGTTGGGCCTGCAGTACGTCAGCCTCGTGCAGCACCCGTGGTCGCTGCGCAAGTTTGACGAGAACCTGGCCACCACTGAGCTGCTGCTGATCCGGGCGCGCCAACTGGGGATGGAGTGCACCACCTACCTGTCCCTGTACCAGGAACTGGCCGCAGGCAAGTGACACAAAGAGGCAATAGCGTTGGGGGCGCAGGTCATCCCTGCGCCCCTGAGGATTCCTGAAGCAGCCTCCCGAACCTTGACGACTACCGGAGGTCCAGGCAGACGATCTCCTTGGTGTTCCGCACGATCAGCCTACCGTCGGAGAGAACCGGCGCAGTCCAGCTCTGCCCGCCCAGAGGCACGATGCGGGAAAGCTCCTGGTAACCATCCGGCACGGCCTTCGCCATGACCAGATCCCCCGCCTTCCCGTTCATCCCGATCAAGCACCCGTCGGCGACGATGAGGCCGCCCTTCTCAAACCCCTTCTGCCGCCACACGCAAGAGCCGTCCTGAGGGTTCACGCAGACCATGTCGCCGGGGTCCGTGATGGCGTACACGTAACCGTTGTACACCACGGGGGAGTTGAACTGGGCCTGGATTTCCTTGCTGCTCCAGACTGCAGTGGCGCCGTCCGGACCGACCTTCAGCAGCGCACAGCCGTGGTTGTAGCCGCTGGTGACGAACACGTAGGAGCCGATCACGATCAACTGCGGGGCGTTGACGTCGTAGGAGGTCTTCCAGGGGTAGCTCCACAGCAGCTTCCCGTCGGTCGCGTCACAGCCGATGGCGTTGGCGGCGGTGAAGAGCAGGTACTGCTTGCGACCGTCGATGGTTGTGACTACCGGTGTCGAGTAGCCGGGGACGTCGCTGTTGCCGCCCGACAGGATCTTCTCGCCGGTCGCCTTGTTGAGCACCAGCAGGCTTCCCCCGTCGCCTCCGGGCATCACGATCAGGCGGTCACCGTCGATCTTCGCCGACATGGAGTAGTCCCACTGTGGCTTCTTGCCGTGGAAGTCGGCGATGAGGTTCTTGGCCCATACCTTCTCACCGGTGTCGGCCTTGAGGCAGTGGACCCAGCCCATGCGCGAGATGGTGTACAGCATACCGTCTGAGTAGACGGGAGTGGACCGCGAGAAGCCGTAGTTGTTGCGGTCGGTGTCGTCGTAGGCAAACCGCCAGGCCTCTTCCCCCGTGTCGAGCTTGAGGGCGCGGACGATGTCCTGCTTGCCCTCATGATCGATCACGTACACGAGGCCCTTCGCGACGGAAGGCCCGGCATAGCCACCGTCGCCCAGTGGCAGCCGCCAGAGGACCTTCGGAGGCTTCTGCGCCCAGTCCTTGTTGAGGCCGGTATCGGGTGCAATTCCGTCGGCGTTGGGGCCACGGAACTGCGGCCAATCGGCGGCCAGGGCGGTGCAGGTCGCGGCGACACAGGCAAGTGCAAGCAGCAGCGGCAAACGTCCGTGCATCCGATTCACCTCATGGTATTGGGTTGGTCGCTACATCAGATCAAGACAGACGAGCGCCTTGGTGTTGCGCACGATCAGCTTTCCGTCGGCGATGATGGGCGCCGTCCAGCTCTGCCCTCCAAGCGGCCGGAGGCGGCCCAGTTCGTGGTATCCCTCGTAGGTCGCCTGGACCATCACCACGTCGCCATTGGCCCCGCAGACGGCGATGATGACGCCGTCCACGATAGCGATGCCGCCCTTCTCAAAACCGCCCTTGCGCCAGATAACAGAGCCGTCTCGAGGGTTCATGCAGATCAGGTCGCCGGGGTCGGTGGTGCCGTAGAAGCAGTTACCGTAGAAGATCGGCGAGCTGAAGTGTGCCTGCATGTTCTTGTTCTGCCACAGGCCCGAGACGCCCTGGGGACCGACCGCCAACAGGGCACACCCAAACCCGTAACCGGTCGTGATGAAGACGTAGGGCGGAACGACAATAGGGGTCGCTGCGTTTACGCTGGACTGGTTCTTCCATGGTATGCCCCACAATGCTTTGCCCGTCGCCGCGTCAAGGCCCATCACGCTCACAGAGGTCGCGATCACGTACTGCTTGGCGCCGTTGAAGTCGGCCACAACCGGTGTGGCATGGCCCGGCACGTCGGCCGTTCCACCTCGCCAGATGCCCTGGCCTGTCCGCTTGTCCAGGCACACGGTATCGCCGCCGGCTCCTCCGGGGCACACAATCAGCCGGTCACCGTCGATGAGCACAGAGCCTGCCATGCCCCAGCCCGGCGCCTTTCCGCCAAGCTCCTGCACGAGGTTGTGCTGCCATTGCAGTTGGCCCGTGGTCGCGTTGAGGCAGAGCAGCAGGCCTTCGCGGCTCCACACATACAGCCGCCCCTCGGAGAATACGGGCGTCGATCGGCAGTAGCCATAGTCAAAGCGTGCGGCGTTGTCGTAGGCATAGCGCCAGACGTCCTGGCCGGTCTGGAGGCTGATCGCACGAACGACATCCTGCGCCCCGACGTGGTCGACGATGAAGACCATGCCCTGGGCGACGGAAGGCCCCGCATAGCCGTTGTCACTCATGGCCGTGCGCCAGAGCTCTTTGGGTGGCTTCTGCGCCCAGTTCTTGTTGATGCCTGTATCCGGGGCAAGGCCCGTGGCCGAAGGTCCGCGGAACTGGGGCCAGTCCGCTGCCGGCGCCTGCGTTGTCAGGATCACCGAGACAGCCACCAACGACCAACACAGACTGCGAGACATTCGCTTTCCTCATTTCTGCGGATTGCCGCCGTCCAGGTAGCACGGGAGCCGGCCCCCTCGGGTCGGCCCCGTGAATTCAAACGCTTCCCTCAGGTTCTGGTGCCCTCGTTTTTGCTCAGGGGCGCCTACCCGAAGCAGTATACCGCGCCGTCCAGGGTGCCAATCACCAGCCGACCTCGCCCGACGGCGGGCGAGGCAGTGATTCCGGCCCCGGCGGCGAAGCTCCAGACCTTCTTGCCGGTGCCCAGATCCGCCGCGTACAGGTTACCGTCGTCACTCCCGAAGAACACCCGGTTGCCGACAATGACCGGTGATGAGTCCACAGCATCGCGGGCAGTGAACACCCACTGCGCCCGGCCGGTGGTGCGGGCAAGTCGGAACACGGTGTTGTTGCGCGAGGCGAAGACGACCGCATCACCCAGGACGGCCGCGGAGGCGTAGCTGGCACCGTTGTTACGCTTGACGGCAGTCTCCCAGATCACCTTGCCATCGCTGATGCGGACGCTGACATACTCGCCCGTCATGCTCCCCACATAGACGCAGCCGCCACTGTAGGCCGGAGCTGTCCCGAAGTTGGGGCCGATACTCGCAGCCGCTGCCTGACGGCCCGTGGCAGCGTCGATCATCCGCACCACGCCGTCACACCCGGCGATGATTGCCCTTCCGTCGGCGAAACAGGGAGCGCAGTGCACCTGTGCTTCGGACTTGAAGCTCCACTGCTTCTTCCCCGTGGCCCGGTCGAGTTTGTACAGGTAGTTGTCGTAGGACCCGAAGAGTATCCCTGATCCGGTCGGCGTTGCCGAGGACATGATCTTGTCGCCGGTATTGAACTTCCACAGCAGGCGTCCCGTGCTCGCAGCGACGGCATAGAAGGTTCCGCCCTCGTCACCGACAAAGACCCTTCCGTCCACGTAGCAGGGCGAAGCCGAGATGGCATCCTTCGCGAGGAACTTCCACCGCAGTCTCCCGGTGCTGAGGCTGACGCACACGAGAGCCCTGGTCTTCGTGCCGAAGAAGACACTGTCGCCCGCGATCGCGGCCGTGGACTCAACCGAAGAGCCCGTCTCATAGGTCCACAGCAGTCGTGGCCGACTTGAGAGTGTCGACCCGGCCACACCGGTCATCATGGGATCGCCGCGGAAGCTGAGCCAGTCGGCACTCGCCGCCGCCACGCCCACGAAAGCGCACAGCAGTACCCCGGCCAGGAGGCCCTTCACCACAGAAAACCGCACAGCTCTGCACATCAGTACCACTCACCTTCATTCCTGTCTCAGGGCCGGCAGAAGTTCGCCGCGCACAGCTCCGTAGGCAGCCGCGACGCAGCTTGCCAGACCCACGATCAGGATGGTGACAAGAACGCCGAAGAGCGCCGCCCAGTTCACCTGTGCCTCTGCCGACGCCAGTTGGGGCATCACGGCCACCAGCGCCGAACCTGTCCCCCACACCAGACCGGCCGCCAGGAGACCGGCGTTCTCGACCAGAAGCAGCTTCGCCAGGTCGGCGCGCTCAAAGCCCGTCGCCAGCATCAGTGCCATCTCGCGCCTGCGCTCGAAGGCACTCCGCAGCAACACCGCGACCATTCCGACGGTCCCGAGGAGAAGCCCCAGGCCGCCCAGGGCGAGGAACATGGACAGGTAGGTGTTCTGAACCTGCAGGAATTCGTTGAGCACTTCCCGGGTCGTATGCACCTGCAACCCCATCTCGCCCAGATTCCGCCTCAGCACCTCAGCCACCTGCTGCTCCTGACCGGCCGGGGTCGCGATCAGGAAGTAGCCGGCCCCCGACACGGCTGGATACAGGCGACGCAGATTCGCCTCGGAGACCAGGAGCTCCCGGGCGAAGATGCTCCGGGGGATCAGACCTACAAAGCGCAGGTTCACGGCCTTGCCACCGGGTGCCGTCACCGGGTAGCTATTGCCCAGGCCGGAGTGCAAAGTCCAGCGCACGCTGTCGGCGTCGCCATAGGCCGGGATCGCGCCGTCCGGCAGTCTCGCCTCGAGCCCGCCCAAGGGTCCCGAAGTGCCGGAGACGCCAGGCTGCTGCTGAGCTGTGAAGCGACCGCTCCGGACCAGCGAGGCCGGTACTCCGAGGATCCGAGGCTGAGTGGGTCGTGCGAGGTTCAGGCAGCTAACGTCCTCGCCGGGACTCGCGAGGAAGGACACGATCTCGACGCCCTTGAGCAGGGCCTCGTCCTGGTCGGAGAAACCCAGCTTCGCCCGCCCCTGCGCCGTTCCCAGGTCGTAGCTGAGCGGGACCGTGGAGGTTGCCTGGAGCGAGAAGCCGCCCGTGCCCGAGTCGCGACGGCTGAAGTCGCTGCGGGTGAAGTCCCGGGTGTTCGCCGCCACCGCGACGATCACAAAGGACGCCGCGGCCAGTAGCCCGAAGACCAACAGACTGCGTGAACCGGCCACCGCGAGGTTGCGAAGGGCGAGCCTCGGCAAGGACCGGCTCGCACCGGATCGGTGCAGGACTCGGCGCAGCAGCACGGTCGCGCCGCAGATTCCCACTCCCAGGAGACAGGCGCCGACCCCGAAGAACGCGCCCTGCGGATCGATACCGCCGGGTAGTCGCGACCACACCAGCAGGGCCAGCGCACCGAGGACGAAGACCACCAGGGCCTGTGTGGCTCGGCTCTTGCGCCGCCGACGTCTGGGAAGCCGACGCCCGCTCGGCAGCGTCCTCTCTCCTGCGACGGCGAGGCCCTGCCATCCCCCGAGTAGCTCCAGCACCCCACGCCGTCCGAGTCTACGGGTACTCCAGGCGACCATCAGCGCGCCGACGAGAAGGCCGGCCACTGCGCCGACCGCAAGGCTGGCAACGAACACATGCAGCCAGATGGCCGCAGTGCCACCGAGGGCTCCCGACCACCACAAGGCCAGGGCCTTGATGAGAGCTGCCGCGTAGCCTACCCCGGCAGGGACCCCAAGTGCAGTTCCGACGAAGGCCAGCGCCATGCCCTCTCCGAAGCGTGCCCGTGCTACCTGCCCCTTCTCCAGCCCACAAGCGAGCATGATGCCCGCCTCAGAGGCCCGACGGTCAAAGGACAGCCGCAGCATCATCCCGCCAAGGGCCGCACCGGAGGCGACCAGGAACATGCTCAGCCCCAGGAATAGCTGTCCGAAGTCGCTTGTGCCCTGCGAGGCCGCGAGCGCCTGTTCACGCACTGGTCGGAACACCAGTCCGGCCTCCTCCGGCTTGAGACGACGGAGCAGGGCGTTCTCAAGCGACTGCATGGTCTTCGTGGCGGCACCGGCGGCAGGCAGTGCAACCCTCACGGAAGTAACCCAGTCGGTCTGTGTCCGGCCCGGTGCACTGCGCCACATTTCGCGCGCCGTGTCCTTGCTGAGGAAGGCCTTCGGCGCCGCCCGGTAGAGGTCCCAAAACTGCTCATCGCGGGGCTTGATGCGAGTGAGGTCTACCGGGAAGGGTGAGTCCCAGTCCTGGAGGCGCTTTGCGCTGGTCATCCCCTCGAAGTCAGGGGACAAACCGCCGTCGACTGCCGGGCCACTCATGGCGACGATACCCCGCACCGCCAGCCGGCTGAGCGCTGTCGGGTAACTACCGTCGGGCGTCGGACGCAGGTAGCTGAGCTCGACCAGGTCGCCCACTTTGGCGCCCAGGTCCGTCGCAGCCCACTCCGAGAGCCAGATTCCGCCAACATCGAGCGGCTTGCCGCCCGGTGGTTTGAGCCTGAGGGCCTTCAGGGGCTCCACGGCAGCTACCACCGAGTACGGCACTTCGCGAGGTGCCGGTGCGTTGAGCTTGCGCAGGCGTGTCGCCAGGTACACGGAGGTCAGGCCACTGCGCAGCTTGCAGGCTTTGGCGGCCTCCCGGGCAGCTTGCGCCCGAGCGTCCGAGAGCAGCATGCCGTCGCTGAACAGGGACACATACCCCTGCTTCGGATTGGGCACCAGCTTCAAGCCATAGTCACGTAGCCGACAGCGGGCAGATAGCGCTTTGCCAAGCGCCTCAGCCGAGGTGACCTTCCCGGCCAGCACGAGGGTGTTGGCGAGCCCCTTCTTGTGCAGGCTGGTCTGCAGCCAGTCGCGTGACAGGAACAGGTTCCGTGGCGCTCCGCTCTGAGGGTCAAGGCGGAAGTCGCCAACTCCGCCGGCAGGCAGCACGGTCTTGACCTGCAGCCTGAGCGACGGCGCAGTGTCCTTGAGGCCCCGGCGGAAGAAGAGGGTGTCCGAGGCGATCTCGCTCTCGCGGTGCACACTGACGATCACGTACT
>JBDKVB010000111.1 GCA_039679385.1 Armatimonadia bacterium
ACTTTGTCAGCGAAGGGCCCTCGGTCTACGACGCGCTGGTCGCGCACCGCCGCGAGAGTGACCCGGCAACGGAGGCCTGGTACCTGCCGGACGCCCTGGGGACGACGCTGGGGCTGACGGGCGGCGCTGGTCTGCTGACCGACACCTTCCTGTACGACGCCTTCGGCAACGCTCTCGACCGCACCGGCACGACGCCAACTCCCTACCAGTACGTCGGCGCCTACGGGTACTTCACCGAACCCCTCCCCAACCTGATGCTCCTCTGGCACCGATGGTACGACGCAGCAGCAGGGAGATTCGTGAGTAGGGACCCGATCGGAATGCGGCTTTGGGACGACGCCGACTCATCAGTGTACGTGTATGGGTCACAGATCCCCACAGGCCTGACGGACGCGACGGGCACGTTACCGATCGCCGCTATCTGGGACGAGTTCGTAGCCTGGACGAAGGACGTCGGCCTCGTCATCAGTGGTGCTCTCGCCGGCCTCGTTCTGGGAGAGATATGGGGAGAGTACCTGAAGCACCTTGCCCACGAGTGTGAGAAGTCCGCCAAAGCAGGCATGGCCGCCTTCGACAAGGCTGCTGAGCGGGCATGGAGGTACGCACGTCCTCCATACAGGAATGTGAGGAGATGCAAAGATGAGTGCTTCAACATCTTCGCCGCACATCTGAAGCTCAGAGCCTGCATCGAGGGGTGCGAGAGCGGCGGGCGTGACCCTAGAAGGAAGCGGTTGTGACGGTCTCCCCGAGGCCAGGCCCCGATCAGCGTGGTGGCCGCCCTCCGATCGCACCTGTGTGCGGCACTAGCACTATGCACGGGTGCTCCGGGGGGTACAGCGTGGCTATGCTGTGCGCGATGGCTGCAGCGCTCTGCGGCTGTAGGCCGGGAGTAGAGGTTGCCGCCTCGCGGTGGTGTCTGAACGAGCTCATCGTTGCTGGTGACGGACGGCTTGTAGCGATGGATGCGATACGGACCAGCGCGGTGGGTGCGCAGCATTGGGATAGGTCCGCGCTCGTGGTGATCTCGATGCCCGACAGGGGGCTTGTTCTCCGATGGACGAGTGGATATGTCTCCCATCATCCCCGCGACTGGAACAGGGACGGTAGACGACTGCTTGTGGGGCGCTTCGACTGGCGAGCGGATGAGCCAGAGACCGCGTCGACTGTGCTGGCGCTCGACGTCCGAACAGGAGATACGCGGGTGGTCGCTGCCGACTCGGGCAGCGACGCCAACTGGTTGGCGGACGGCAAGCGAGTTGCCTACGATGGCTTCATCCACGTGGGCGACGACGAGACTGGGCGCGATGCTCCCTCGGTCTTCATTGCCGAAGACAAGGTAGTGCCACGACTCGTGGCAGCAGACGCCTGTCTGGAGGCGGCCGTGCCCGGAGCCGACGGTGCCAGCGACTTGCTCTTCGTGAGCAAGAAGTCTCCAGGTGGCATCTCGCTGGCGGTTGTCGAGAGCAGCGGGTACGCTGAGCCGACAAGACTGGCCGGGCCACTCAGCAACCCGCATTTCGGGGTCTCACCAGACGGTCAGCGCATTGCCGCGGCGCACCAGGAAGCCGACGCGGGGCGCGTCTCGATGGTGGTGGTGAGGGAACGACGGAGCGGGAACCAGGTGGGAGCGATGCGCGTGCGTGACCCGAACGTATACCTGCGCTGGTCCCCCGACGGGAAGGACCTCATGTGCATCGGCAACAGCGGGACATGGGTCTGGCGCCCGACGACTGGTGCGGTCCGGGCGGAGGTCCTGCCTACGCACTCGCGCGACGATCGCATGGAGGCGACGTGGATGCCCGATGGGCGGAGACTGCTCTTCTGGCAAGGTTCGCGCGTATATCTGCACCGCTGCGGCACGCCGGATAGCGAGCTGCTCTTGGACCTCGATGGGCTCGGTCTGTAGCCCGCCCCAACGTGCGGCAAGCAGAAGCTGCCATGCCACCCGCACTGAGTGCAGGTGGACGGAGGGAACCGGAGTGTACGCCGACTGGACGTCGATCGCCCTGCTCGTGGCCCTGGCTTGGGCTGGCTACGGAGCCGGTCGGACGTTGCGTCTCGCACGCGGTAGCGCTCCTGACCCTTCCGTAAGCCCGTCGTGGCAGAGAGGCGGAGGTGACCTCCCCGCGGCGGCCTCCTGGACCGTGCTCCTGCCAATCGCCACTCTTGCCGCGAGTCGGCCTGTCGCCGCAACGGGGCCCTTCGCCATGGCGGTTCTCGGGGCGCACTTCCTGGGCGTTTGCGCCGGTCTGCTGGTACCACCGCGAAAGCATGTACCAGCGGACGTACTGAGATCGCATCCCTATGTTTCCTTGGCTGTCTGCACGGGCTGCGCAGAAGCGGTCTGGTACAGTGCACCCGACGCCACACCCGCGATTGCCTCGGGAGTGGCGGCCGTGTCGCTGCTTCACCAATGGCTCGTGGGGATCGGCCGTGCTCGCATGGCGCAGAGGCCCGAAGAGGCGTTGGGGATCGCGTGGACGCTGCTGATGTGGACCTTCTTCGGGGCACCTGCTGCATCGGGCTTGTCGGCCATCCTTGGCCTTGCAGACCCCCTGGATGCTTGGGCGGCCTTCGGCGGCTGGCTTCTGCTGGGTCTTGGCTTGGTCACCTTTCCGGCGCACCTAAGGACTCAACTGCTGTGCGGAGACCGCGTCGCGACTCTCCTGGCATTTGCCATCGAGTCCGCGGCGATCGTTCTGATCGCCTCGGCGGTGGGACTGCTGCTTTGCGAGCGCACCGAGCGCTGGCTCTTCATCTCCTCCCTGTCGGCGATCTCGTCGGGTCTGGCGTGCTGTGGAGTTCTCAGCCTACACACGTTGCGGTCGTGCCGCAAGTGTGGACGAGCAGACGCGGGAGATTGATGCTTGGGGCCAAGAGCAGGTGACGCACTACGATGCCCTGGGACGGGCGGAGCAGTTGGACAAGGCCAGCGGAGTGGGCGCCTACTACCACTACGACCAGGTCGGGCAGTTGCTGGCCGAAGTGCGCTACCCCGGCGGCGAAGTGATCTACCACAACTACGACGCGCGGG
>JBDKVB010000112.1 GCA_039679385.1 Armatimonadia bacterium
CTAGCCCTGACGCGGCGCTGGCCTCCTCCCTCTCTCTCCCCAGGGTCAAGTGAGCCGGGGCTCGAAGACCGTCATCAGCGCCTGTGCCACGGACGGGTCGAACTGCCTGCCTGCACCCGCTTCGATCTCCCGCAGAGCACCTTCGACGCTCAGCGCCTCTCGGTAGGGACGGTCCGAGGTCATAGCATCCCAGGCATCGGCCACAATCAGGATGTGGCCCAGGCTGGATATCCGGCCACCCAGCAGGCTCCGAGGGTAACCTTTGCCGTCGAAGCGCTCGTGGTGGCTCAGAATCAGCGGCTGAATGTCGGCCAGGAAGGTCGCCGGCGCCAGGACCTCGGCACCTACGGCAGGATGCCGACGCACGAGTTGCCATTCCCGATCGTCGAGCGGTCCAGGCTTGTTGAGCACCTGGTCCGGCACAGCAAGCTTCCCGATGTCGTGCAGGTCCGCCGCCGTGCGCAGCGACTTCCGATCGGCCGGACTGATCTCCAGGGCCTCCGCCAGCCGCCAGCACAGGGCCGCCACCCGTCGCGAGTGCCCATGCGTGTAGCGGTCCCGCGCCTCGATCGTCCTCACCATCGTCTGAATCGACCCCACGTAGGAGCGCTCCAGGTTGGTCAGCAGGTCGGCGTTCCGTAGCAGCAGATTGCACTGAGCACTGAGCACCGACACCAGTTCGTAGTCCGCCAGCGTGTAAGGGCTGCGCGGTTCTCGTCTCCCCAATGCAAGCGCTCCTCCCTCATCTCGCCCCGAGGCCAGGGGGACGACCATCGCCTCCACCACAGGACCCAGCACCGACCGACCGCCCGAGCGCACATCACTCACCGTCGCAGATAGCGGATGATGCGTCTCGCTCGTTACCAGAATGGGCCTCTGCGACATCGCACAGGCATAGAGAAGATCGTCCGGCGGCAGAGCCGGTCCTCCCGTCTCACTCTCCTGACGACCCAGCGGCAAGGGCCACAGCAGTCCCGCGCGGTACGTAGCCAGGTACCCAACATCACTGTGCGTGTGCAGCAGTGCTGCCGTCCCGGTCAGACGCAGCATCTCCCACGGGTTGGTAGCCTCTCGCACATCCTCACTGAGCTGGTACAGCTTGGTCAGCTCCTGCCGGCGGCTACGCTCACGGTCCTTAGCCCGGCGCTGCAGAGCACTGCGGACGCACCGAAGCAATTCCTGGGTCGTGAAGGGCTTGGGAAGGTAGTCGTCGGCCCCACACCGAGCAGCTCCCCGTGCGGTCTCGATCGACACGTTGCCGGTCATCATGATCGTGCTGGTGCTCGGCGATAGCTCCCGAACCACACCGGCCAGCTCAAGACCCGACATCCCCGGCATCACGATGTCGCATAGCAGCAAGTCCACATCGTGCTTCCGCAGCAACTCGGCAACCTCGTAGCCACCAGCCGCCCTGTGGACCACGAAGCCCTCCCTCTCCAGCACATCACCCACCATCTGCCGTACCACCGGCTCATCATCGACGACCAGCGCGCACTTACGGTCACCTGCGCATGCCTCAAGCATCTGGGCACAATTCCCCCTTTTGCAGCGAACGGACACCAAGGGGTTCGGCCCATGCTCGCAAGGCTTGAGAGCGTCAGACGCGGTTTGCTGTGACCTTTACAGGCTCGTCGCAGGGGTGTTACGGGGTAACCGGGGGACCGTCACTCCACAGTCGCGCCAGGAAGGCGGCGCCGGCCTTGTCTAGCGGCTGGTTTCCATCTCCGCAGTTCGGAGCCTGGACGCAGGAGGGACAACCGTCCTCGCACGGGCAGGTGCTGATAGCCTCAGCCGTGGCCCGCAGCAGCTCCTCCACACGCTCGAAGGCGCTCTCACAGATCCCCACACCGCCCGGATAGCCGTCATACAGGAACACCGCAGGACCACCCACCTCCGGGTGCTGACTGTGAGACGCCCCGCCCACATCATGCGGGTCACACAGCGCAAACAGCGGAAGCAACTGGATCATGGCATGCTCCAGGGCGTGCAGCGACCCTAGCAGGTCATGCCCGTTCTCCTGCAACGCCGCCAGGTCCTCTGGGCACGGCTTGATCCACAGTCCAACCGTCTCGTAGCTCGACGCAGGAAGCTCCAACTCGAAGCGCCCCAGCTCTTGCTCCGTGATCTGCCTGCGCCGTGTGTAGCCGATGACCGCCGACCGCACGTCCATCTCACCTAGGCAGAACTCCGTCCCCGTGGGGCAGCGACGGGTCACTTGCGCCTCGCCCGACCGCACCTCACTGGTCACCATCGGCACAGTGTAGTAGTCCACGCGCGCCGGGCGTACGTAGGCCACTCGACCTTCGAGGTCCAACTCCTCGACCAGGAAGGTCTCACCACCGTGCAGGTATACGGCACCTTCGTGCACGATACTGAGCGCGGAAGCCGCATCGACCGTCCCCAGCAGCGCGGACTGCTCGCCCTTGTCCCGCAGCACGATGTCAAAGCCCGTGCCGGAGGCGCTGCGGATACTGATCTCACCCGCCGGGTAAACGTCCGGCGCCACCCAGTACCACGCCGACCGTTTCGTTACATAGCCGTGCTCGCCCAGGATCCCCAGAATCTCCTCCATCTGCGGCCCGAAGAGGTCCGTCTCCTCCTCACGGACCGCAAGCTCATAGGCCGCACACAGCAGGTGCCCCGCGAGGATGAACCGGTTGTAGGGGTCGATGATGGCCTTCTCCGAGGACCGCTCCAGCAGGTAATCGGGGTGCTGCATCAGGTATTGGTGGATCCCGCCGGCCATCCCCATCAGCACCGCCAGGGCGTCCTGCCTTCCTCGTCCGGCACGACCCGCCTGCTGCCAGGTTGAGGCCACGCTGCCCGGGTACCCGGCGAGGATCGCCGCATCCAGCCCACCAATATCCACTCCGACCTCCAGCGCCGTCGTGGAGGTCACCGCCAGCAGCTCGCCCTCGAACAGGCGACGCTCAATCTCCCGACGTTCCCCGGGCAGATAGCCGCCCCGGTAGGCCATGACCTTCTCAACCAGCGAGGAACCGGTCAGCGCCTTGCGCACGTAGGTCAGGATCAGCTCAGCCTGTCGGCGAGCCAGCGTGAAGCAGATGCTGCGCACGCTCTGCCGCATGAGCCGGACAACCAGGTCGGCGGCCTCAAGGTTCGTGCTGCGCCGCCGTCCAGTCCTCTTCTCAAGCCGAGGTGGGTTCCACAGCACCAGGAACCGTTTGCCCTGAGGCGAGCCGTCCTCGTCCACCAGCTCAAAGGGCAGGCCGGTGAGGGTCTCGCATAGCTCGCGGGGATTGCCGATGGTCGCCGAGCAGCAGACGAACTGGGGGTACGAGCCGTAGTGGGCCGCAATACGTCGCAGTCGTCGGACCACATTTGCGGTGTGGCTGCCGAAGACTCCGCGGTACATGTGCACTTCATCCAGCACCACGTAACGAAGATTCCGGAAAAACTCAGCCCAGGTGTGGTGGTAGGGCAAGATCCCTACGTGGAGCATGTCGGGGTTGGTGAGAACAACCTGCGTCTCCCGCTTGATCCGGCGACGACGCGCAGTAGGAGTATCGCCGTCAAAGGTGTCGGCGACGAAGTGGGTGCCGGCTCCGAAGTCGGCCAACTTGCGCAGTTGATCCTGCGCAAGTGCCTTGGTCGGATAGACCAGCAGCGCCCGACTCGTGGGGCGTTCATAGAGGCTTTGCGCGACAGGAACGGTGTAGCACAGAGTCTTGCCGCTCGCCGTCGAGGACACGACGGCGACATGTTGCCCCGCCAGGACCGCGTCGATGGCCTTGGCCTGGTGGGACCACAGTCGCTGGATCCCAAGCGCCTCAAGCATCCCCTGCACCGAGGGGTGCAGTTCGTGGCTCAGGTCACCAAAGGCCGCCTCGCGCGCCGGGATCTCGCGCACATGCTGCACCTGACCCGCATAGTCCGGCGACTGCTGCAGCTCACTCAGGAACCCGGTGAAGTCCACGCGGACAGTGTACACCCCCGGGGTAGCTGGGGTGAAGTCCACAGCCGGTCACAGCCGCTCCAGCCTGGTCGCTACTTGCCCTTGGTGCCCATCGGCGTGGCCCGCACATAGGAGCGCCCCGCTGCCGTCACGCGAGCCTTAACCGGCCCCTCATGCTGCCCGGAGACCTCCGGCACCTCCACCAGGTAGCCATCGATCTGTGCCACGAGGCCTTCGCCTCCGCCAGGCAGGAACTGCTCGGGCTGAATCGTCAGCCGCCGTCCAACCTTGAACACCGGGTGCTGCTTCTCGATGTCCTTCACGGCACCCGGCGTGATCTCGTAGTTCTCGGGGTGAATCCCCGTATCGCAGCGAATGTAAACCTGCACACCGGTCTCTTCCTCAAGAACCCCGACCGCGTCGCCCTGGGGCCCGACGAGGCTAAGGCACACCCGCGGGTTCGCGACCACCACGTAGGCCTCCTCCCCCTCCTCCTTGTGCGCAGCTTTCACGCGGAGTTCCTCGGCAATCCGGCAGGCAACCGTCTCCGGCGACAGGATCAGGCCGAGACCGCTGCAGCACGGGCAATGCGTCGTCAGCTTCTGCTGCAGGCTCTCCTCGGTCCGCTTACGGGTCATTTCCACCAGGCCCAGCCGGGTGATGTGCATGATCCGAGTGCGCATGCGGTCATCCTTGAAGGCGTTCCGCAGGGCCACTAGCACCTGGTCGCGGTGCTTCCGCTTGTCCATGTCGATAAAGTCAATAACGATGATGCCGCCGATATCGCGTAAGCGCAGTTGCTTGGCGATCTCGTCGGCGGCATCGAGGTTCGTCCTAAGCACGGTCTCTTCGAGCTTCGCGGCGCCCGTAAACTTCCCCGTGTTGACGTCGACTGTGGTCAGCGCTTCCGTCTGCGCGATGTTGATGTGTCCGCCGTGCGGGAGCCACACCTTGGGCTGCAGGGCCCGGTCAATCTGCTGCTCCACACCGAAAGCAGTGAAGATCGGCTGGTCGCCCTTGTATAGCTCCACACGCTTCCGCAGCTGGGGCTCGACGTTGTCGACAACATTGAGAACCTTGTCGTAGGTCACCTTGTCGTCGATTACGAAGCGGGCGGTGCTCACCGCCAGCACATCACGCACGACCTCGAACACCAGGCTCAGGTCGTCATGGATCAGCGCCGGTGCCTTCGCTTGCCGCGCCTTGCCCTCGATCGAGCGCCACAGCTTCGTGAGGAACTTTACGTCGTCCTCGAACTCCTTGCGCTGGGCTCCCTCGGCACGTGTGCGGACGATCACCCCGAACCCTTCAGGCTTCACCGACTGCGCCAAGTCTCGCAGGCGCGTACGCTCGGCCTCGTCGTCGATCTTCTTGGAGACCCCGACCCGTCCACGGCCGTCATGGGTCAGGACCAGATGCCTGCCGGGGAGGGAGATCCTCCTCGTCGCACGAGCGCCCTTCAGATCAACCGGGCCCTTCGTCACCTGAACCAGGAAGGTATCGCCGTTCTTGACGACCTCCTTGATCGGTGGGAACCCGTTCATCTTGTGGCGCATCTGCTGCCGGGTCGGCTCCTCTTCCATCGCGTCCGAGACATGAAGGAACACATTGCGCTCGATCCCACAAGTCACAAAGGCCGCATCCAGGGCAGGGACCACATTCTCTACCTGACCCAGGTAGATGTTCCCCACCACACTTCCCTCGCGCTCGTACATGATCTCCGACAGATCGCCGTCGTCCAGGATCGCTACTCGCGTCTCGCGGGGGTTCACATTTACAACGATCTCTGTTGCCACGTTATCTGATACCCTCAATGGCAGGATGCCTCTCTGCTGGCCAAAGCCCTCTCCGCCGGATGCAATCCCCGGACGGGCCGACCTGGCAACCTGCGAAGTGTCTGAGCGCTGAGGCCTGTGTCTACCTCTCGCGCTTCCCGGGGCGATACCGCCACCGGACCTGACCTGCCTTAGCACCACCATGACCCTCGGTCAGGCTCTCGATCAGAAAAGGGCTGTGCGCGTCAGCCGTTCAACCTCGCACGACCCACCACCGAGGCGCTCATGGAGCGCCTCCACAACCTCTGCCGGCTTCGCCACGTTCTCGCCGGCTATCTGCAGCCTCATTCGAAGCCGCCTGGCCTCTACGTCCACAACCTCAAGTTCGACGATTCCCGGGCGAATCTCCTGCTCACCCTCCCCGGATTTCGTCCGTCGCCATGCCATGACACTCTCAGCAGCAAGCACCGCATTGACGGCCGCCTCCACTTCGGCAGCACTACACGATACCCGCAGCTCGGCCAGATACTCGGCATAGGCAATGTCCGCCAGCGGCGACCTGCGCCCACGATAGCCCCCGCCCAACTCGACAATCTGCAGACTCGGGGGCAGTTGCGCACTCAGACGACGATGGAACTCGCGCGGGTCCACCGGTGCGACCAGATCCACAATGCACAACTCCGCCTCACTCTCCACTCCCACCGGCAGAGGGGAAGCAAAGGCGATCTTCGCCCGTGGATTGAAACCCTCGCTGTAGGCCACGGGTAGGCCGGACCGCCGAACGGCACGGTCGAAAGTCCGTGCCAGGTCCAGATGTCCCACGTAGGCTATCAGCCCGTGCTTGGCGAAACGGATGCGAGCATAGGGGCGACCGCGATCCATCAGCACCCTCGCTCCCGGTTCGCAACCTCGCACTTGGCAAGCCGCGACACTCCACACCCCAGGCATGGGCCAAAGCGGCAATCCTCGCTGGTCTGCCCCCCGACCGCACGCTCACGCTCGGCAAGCAGGAACTGCCGGCTTACCCCGGTGTCGATGTGACTCCAGGGAAGCCTGGCGCCCGTAGCGAACTCCCGGCTCGCCTCCTCCTGCAGCGACAGCCCACTCTCGGCAAAGGCCTGCTGCCAGCGCGAGTAGTCGAAATGCTCCGACCAGGCATCCATCCTCGCACCGGCACGGTAGGCAGCCAAGATCGCCTGAGCCGTCTTCCGCGAGCCGCGCGCCAGGGCCGACTCCAGCACACTCTCCTCGACCCCATGGCACCAGACGCTGATCTGCTTGTCCCGAATCGCGCCTCTCACCAGCGCCTGACGATGCCGTATCTCCTCCATCGAAAGCTGCCCGGTCCACTGGAAGGGCGTGTGGCACTTCGGCACCAGCGTTGAGACAGAGACGTTGATCTTCATGCGCGAGGCCGCGCGGCCAAGGGTCTCCCGACCAGCTTTGGCCACCTGGCGGACCAGGTCGGCGATCGCAAGCACATCCTCCTCCGTCTCCGTCGGCAGCCCAATCATGAAGTACAGCTTGACGGTGTGCCAGCCGTTGCTGAAGGCCGCCCGGGTCGCCGCGAGCAGGTCCTCCGCCGTCACACCCTTATTGATCACGTCGCGCAGGCGCTGGGAGCCTGCCTCCGGCGCAAAGGTGAGCCCCGATTTGCGCACTCTCTGCACCTTCCGCGCCAACTCGACGCTGAAGCTGTCAATCCGTAGCGAGGGCAATCCCACCGAGACCCGCTGCGAAGCCAGGTCTGCATGGAGCCCGTCGATCAGCTCGCTGATGCCCGTGTAGTCAGGGCAGTTCAGCGACACCAGCGAAACCTCATCGTAACCCGTACTCGCAATGATCTCCCGTGCCTGTTCCCGCAGCGTCTGCGGGGTGCGCTCACGCACGGGCCGATACACGATGCCTGCCTGGCAGAACCGGCAGCCTCGGGTGCAGCCCCGTGCGACCTCAATCTGGCCCCGGTCATGGACGATCTCCACAAAAGGAACCAGCGGGTGTCGGGGGTACTCAGCCGTCTCAAGGTCTGCCACCACGCGCTTGGTGATGGTGCACTCGGCCGGATCATGCACAGCCGGCACGTACACCCCGGGGACCTCTGCCAGCGCCGCCAGCAGCGCTGCACGGCCGTCCTTGCGCCGGAGCTTCACCACCTCCAGCACTTCGCCCAGGGCCTCCTCCCCATCCCCGATCACAAAGGCATCGAAAAAGGGCGCCATGGGTTCGGGGTTGTAGGCACAGGGACCGCCGCCCAGGACCAGCGGCATCTCCTCGCCACGCTCGGCCGCGAGAAGCGGAATCCCACCAAGCTCCAGGAGGGCGAGCACAGTGGAATAGGTCAGTTCGTGCTGCAGGGTGATCCCGACGACGTCGAACTGGTGCAAGGGGTCGCCGCTCTCCAGCGCCGGCAGGGCAACTCCCCGTTCCCTCATGGCGGAGGCCGCGTCCGGATGCGGGTAGTAGCAACGCTCACCCCAGGCATCCGGCCGTTGGTTCACGACGTGGTACAGAATGTGCGACCCGACGTGGGACATCCCCACTTCGTAAACATCCGGGTAGCACAAAGCGACCCGCAGCTCGACCTCCTGCGGATTCTTGATGACAGCGTTGAACTCGTGACCGATATAGCGCGCAGGCGCCTGGACCTGCGTTAGGATCTCGTCCGGGAGACCCCTCGTTGGCGTCGACATACGGTTCCTAAGGTACCCCGTGAACAAGCTGCCCGGGGCGCAATCAGCATATACCCCACACCCTCCCCACTGCGATGATACGCCTCGGGCCTTTGCGAAGTCAAGCCGGGGCCGCCTCCTACGCCTGCTTGGCTGCCCCACCGGCCCCTCGCGCATCCCGCCCGAGGCCCCGTATCAGGTCCAGGTCGAGGGCGCCCTTCTGACCCCAGCCGCCCCTCCCGGGCTCGATGGCAGGTCGGAATCGCTCGTAGAGTCCGTAGGCAACTTCGGCCAGGTCCTCCGGCGCATAGGCCGCGGCGAGTTCCTCCATTGCCTGCCGCACTCGCGGCAGC
>JBDKVB010000113.1 GCA_039679385.1 Armatimonadia bacterium
AAGCGCCGAAGGCGGCGTGCGTCGTGAAGGTTGAGCGTAGCGAGTTCCAACAGAAGCCAGTCAAACATGCTTGAGTCACCTCAAGCACCTATACTTCTTGCCGCCCGGCTGAGAACCTCCTCCCCCCCAGAAAACAAGATGTGGGTAATGTATAGGGACGACCCAGAGGGGCAAGGCTACGACACCAGGGGCCTGCGAGTGTTAGGTCTCTGGGAGATAGCCTCCGGCAAGGAGACAAGCGTCTACGCCACCTTTAGCGACGATGTCCGCCATGACGATCCCTTGACGCCCTATGAACTGGCCTGGTGACCTGAAGCGCAGACTGCCTCCCGGCCGCACCCATCGCCTTGATGGTCAGGGCGTCAGCCCATCACGAGAGGTGAGCGACGTGTCTAGACAGCCCCGGTTGTGCGCGATCACAATGGTCATCCTGCTCTACGCGGGAGTTGCCCGGACTGCATATGCGCAGGAGACTGCCAGGCCGGAGCGGAGGCTGACGACAACCCGGCGGAAGACCTTCGACTGGGCCATCGAACAGGCCCGGGGCTTCCTCGCGAAGGAGCCGCTGATCGCTCACCCGCGGCCTTCCGAGATCCAGTGCCGGGCTGAGGTGGACATCGTTACTCCAGCCGACACCGTCGTGGACCTGATCGATCACGTGAGCGGCCAGCCCCTGGGGATGGTGATCCTGGAGGCGCCTGATCCCACTCCCATCGCCTTTGCCTGGCATACCCGCGAGTATGTGGACCTGCGCGAGACTTCGCTGCTCTCCGTCGAACAGGCCCAAAGCATCGCAGCCGATGTCGTGCTCCGTCACTGGCCCGACGCGCCCGTATCCGGGCTAGCGCGCGAGACAGGCACCAGACCCATCACAAGGGAGGGCCGTTACAGCTTCGGGTGCAGTCGCTTCGTTCACGGTGTGCAGGCCCTGTCTGTAAGTGTCGGCATTCGCGCCTGGGATGGCAAGCTGGGAGCCTTCTACACTTACCGCCACCCAGACCCGGGGTCAATCCCGCCTCCGAGCTTCAGCGAAGCCGAAGTGCGCAGGCGCCTTCTGGACGCAGCCTGTCGGAAACTGAAGTGCAGTCAGGAGGCTCTGCGAGCAGTGACCGTGAAGCGCAAGTGCTTCCCGCAGGACAAGGGCGAGCTGTATGGCTGGGAGTTGTCCGCCTGGCTGCCCGGTGACCCTCGCGTCGCCATCGTCCACGCCTATCTGGTGGAGCCGGGCGGGACAGTTGATGGAGTGGAAGTCAGGTGGGAGCCACGCGCACCATCACCGGCCCCTGCGTGGGACGCCACCTGTGCCCGTTACGCCTGGCCCTCCTGGTCGGCAGACGGGAAGGCCATCGTGTCACAGGCTGGAGATGTGCGTTGGGCTGGCTACCCGCCATGGGATTCGTCCATTCCCCAGTCGGTGGTGGTCTCCGACCTCGCAACGGCACGAACCTTCCTGCTTCGCCCGCTTCGCGAGGTCGGCTGGCCGAGTCTGTACTACTGGGACCCGCCGACGGCCTGGACCTCGGAACGCCTGGTGCTGCCGGTGGGGTACCGCCATCAGCTCCTCGTGCTGAACCTGCTCTCCGGCGAGACAAGACTGTGCAGCCTATCGGACTACGCGGAAGTGAAGTCGAGCGTGGCCGTCCAGGGCGACCTCGTCTGCGTGGCCTGCCAGGCGTGGTCCGCGGACGCCGACATCGCCGTCGCATCTCTCCAGGCCTCCTCTGACGAGAAGGTCCAACTGCGTCCGCTGCGCCTGCCGGGTACTGATTCGAACCCCATCTTCGCACCCGGGGACGCATGCATCTACTTCGCGCACGCCGCGCCGGGCAAGGAAGCTGAGAAGGCCTCGTGGGAGATTCTGCGCGCCCGGGTCACCGATGGCCCTGCCCTGGCGCCGCCGGAGCCTGTCGTAACCGGGCTTGGCTGCGTCGGCCGAATGTCCTTCTTCCCCAACGGTCGCCGGCTTCTGGTCTGGCATGGCGACAAGCTCGACGTGGTGGACGTCGAGGCCAGGACCAGGACGCCCCTGGATCTACCCGCCTTGCATGACCCCGACTTGCCCGCGGACTGCCCCGCCTTGTGGCTTCGCGACCCGGCAGTGAGCCCCGACGGGACGCGCCTGGCCTTCAGCGGCTATCGCGATTCCGGCGACCCCGAGCACGGGACCGGCTTCCACATCTACCTCTGCCGTTTCGACGGCAGCGACCTGAAGCGTCTTACGCCGCTGGTAGACGTTCCTGTCGAGCCCTACGTCTACCCGCAAACCGGCAAGACCGCCCTTGATGTGGTCCGCGAGACCGCCCTTGTTCAGTAAACCGACGGCGAGTAGCGAGGTGTCCTAATGACGCGATGGGGCCCTGGCCTGCCAACGGTCGCCCTCAAGCCGACACAGCGGGCGCTGTCTCTCCTGGCGGTCCTTCTCTCGGGGTGCCTTGCTCCCGTGGAGAAGCTGCCGGAGAACCGTCAGGCTCCCGTCGAGCTGCTGCCGATTGAGCACTGCCGCAAGCTGGCGCAGGAGTGGGCGTCGTGGATCGAAGAGCCACTGGTGTACGAGCCGCCCAAGGCCGAGGACAGCTTCCTTGACGACCACTTCCTGCGGCGGTACAGCTTCGTCACGCCTTCGGGGAAGGACCGCGTCGAGGTAAATGCGCTCCGGGGCGACCGTCTGACCTGGACGAACCTCCCCGCGACGGCCCGAGCAGCCGAGAGAGCAGCGAAGAGTACCACTCCCGCCGCAGGCACCACGCGGAAGAGGTCTGAGGTAGCAGCGGAGTTCATGGAGCGGTATCTGCGCCGGGTGCCGGGGGCGCAGTACCTTCCTTTCGGAGCCGACCTGTGGGCGGTGTGTGTGTCACGAAGATGCGTGGGAACCGTGGTCGTCAGAGGCGACGATAGGACAGGCCAGGTGCGTTACGCCAGTCAGTGGCAGCCTGCGGTTCGACCCGCCCTTGCTCCTGCGGTCAGCCTGCACCGCGCCTCGAAGGCAGTCCGGGGAGCGCTGACCCGCCACCTGCTATGGTTTGCGTTGGTTGAGCTTGCGCCCAACACGAGGTTCGCCGGTCTCGAGTCTCAGGGCGTGGAAGCGCTGACGGACATGCCTGACTGCCTGGGGATGCGAAGGCTTGCCTACGGGTTCTGCGCGGTCCTCGAGGAGAGACAGATAAGGCTAATGCCGGGTCCAAGAGTGGGCGAGGAGGACCGGAGGATGCATACGGTAGTTGCTGGGTTCTCCGTAGATGCGCAGAGCGGGGAGGTCTACCCGTCTGAAGACCCCTTTGTCGGCTGGCTGGAGACGGTACAGGGCGAGAAAGTACCGCACCTGGATCTGGGGGAACTGAGCCACCCTGATCTGGCCTTCGCGCCGAAGATCCGGGCGCAGCGGCCGTACCTCTACGTCGGCTACCTACAGAGCGTGATCTGGCGCGGGCAAGTGCGCGAGGAGAAGGACGGGAGCGCCGTGGTGAAGTACCGCGGCAAGACCTGGGCCCTCAAGGCCGACAGCAGGGAAGCCCTGGTCGACGGTGTCCCGAGGCAGTTCCCGCGGCGTCCGCTCACGATCCGTGGCTACCTGTACCTGCCGGCCTGCCTGATCGAGGCCATCACTGGCTGGCACATGACCTACGTGCCGAGGGAGAACACGGTCTACCTGTACACCACCGGACCGAGCAGCAGCCCGCATCAGGACGACTGAGGGTGGACGCTGCGCCAACACCTGCAAGCTCGACGTCGCTACAGGTCACCTAACCGGCGCCTCAGAGGGGACTGCCATGGAGCTCCCGCACAGTCAAAGGCCCCACGGACTCGACCGCCTCGTGCTGAACTTGGCGTGGCTCGGCCTCGCGTGCATAGCCTTCTCGGCCTTGGCACAGGAACCAAAGCATGGCCCACTCAAGCCAGAGCAGGCCATGCAGGCAACCTTAGCCGAGTGCCCGCAATGTCGTGCGCTTGCAGAGAAGCTCGCCGCCGACCCTCGGCTACCGACCGGGATGAAAGTCACAGTCGGCAAGCATCTTGCCGCAGGGTGGTTAGGACGGCGGTCGCCCGAGGCGTGGGAGTACACGCTCCAGCGCCCTCCTTGCGCTGCCGCGGCACGGGTCGAGATCGGGCATCCTCTCCACCGCGTTCTCTCCCTGCGGGTGCCCTATGACCCCACGGAGCTGACACAGCAGGTTCTTCCCTACGAGCAACTCCAAGGTGTGGCGCTGGAGTTCGCGCGTCACCACTTCCCCTGCGTGTGGCAGCGCGGCTTCAGTGTCGTGCCGTATCCGCGCGATACGCACATCTGGCCGGAAGGCGTCGTGAGGTTCCGCTGGGGCGCATACAGTGGTGAGGTAGGCCTGCCCCTGGCGGTCAGCGTGGAGGTTTCGGTCTGCGACGCCAGAGTCGTTGCGGCCGATCTGACGGACATCCCACCGACGATTCCGATCACCCCGAAGCTGTCCAGAGAGCAGGCAATCGCCGTCGCGAGGGTAGCCGCCCGTGCGCTGGTGCCGAAGGCCACCGAGCTGCCCCTCTACTACGCGCACTGTGGGATATGGGTGAACCCGCAGGCCCAGGGCATGAACTGGGCCATCACCTTCGCCCACCCCAGTCCGGATGAACTCGGTAACACACGCGGCATCCACGTCTCTATCAACGCACTGGACGGATCGGTCAGTGAAACCGAGGTCATGCCGCTGAGCCCGGAGGTCCTCTGGTGGATGACGGATGGGCAACAGGGCCGCCCGCCACTCACCGGACTCGAGCATCCAGGGGGTTTCGAGGAGGCGTCGCCCGCCTGGACACCGGACGGCAAGCAGGTGGTCTTCCAGTCGACACGTGGACGGCCGGGACGCCCCGGCTGGTGCCAACGAGAGCCAGGAGTGTTCATCGTGGAGGTCGATGGCCGCTCCCTGCGCGTGATTGAGCCCGGTGTCCGCGGACCGTCGACGGACCCGGCCATCAGCCCCGACGGCGAGGAGTTGGTCTGCCTTCGTCGCGATGGGCGCCTTCTCTGGTTGCACCTAACCACCGGACGGTGGCGGGTGCTCAACCGAGAAGACCGGCCGGCAGGGGCAGCCACCTGGGCTCCAGATGGCTCCTCGATCGCCTTCCACGCCTTACGCAGGCAGGGCGACATCGACATCTTCCAGTGCGGTCTCCGTCGCGATGCGGGCATGGTGATACCTGACGATCGCTTCCGCCTGGTCCACCTCACGGACATTGATATGTTCCCGATCTTCGCCCCTGATGGCAGCCGCGTCTACTGGGGCCATTGCTCCCTGCTGACAGGTCCTCTCGAGGCGTACGCGGGTGGCGCACTATACCGCGTCCTACCGGGCAGGCAATACTGGGAGAACACGCCGGAGCTCATCCTCGGCAAGTTGGGAGTGGTGGAGCGCCTGTCCTTCTTCCCCGACGGTCGCCGGCTTCTGGTTTCGCATGGTGACAAGCTTGACGTGGTGGACGTCGAGGCGAAGACCAGGACGCCTTTGGGTCTGCCGGCACTACATGACCCCGACTTGCCCGCGGGCTGCCCCGCCTTGAGGCTGCGTGACCCGGCAGTGAGCCCCGACGGGACGCGCCTGGCCTTCAGCGGCTACAGAGACTCCGGCGACCCCGAGCACGGGACCG
>JBDKVB010000114.1 GCA_039679385.1 Armatimonadia bacterium
CGCTGCACAGCACGTGACCTGCGTCCGTGCTGCCGCTGCGATCTGCCGCGCGACCGTCTGGGGTGATGAGATCGGCAGCTCTGAGGTGCACTTCACGCCGGGTGCGGTCCGAGCCGGGACCTACCACTTCGACGTGTGCGACGTGCAGCCCAGTGCCGGGTCGGTTACGTTGGTCCTGCAGGCTGTTTTGCCGCCGCTATTGTTCGCCGGCGGTCCGACGCGACTGATCCTGAAGGGCGGCACCGACGTCCCCTGGAGCCCCTCCTACGAGTACCTGCAGACCGCCTTCGTACCGGCGCTCCGACGTGCCGGTGTGCAGGTGTCGGTCCGAAGGCTTGCGGGCGGCTGGTACCCGGCTGGCGGCGGTGAGCTCCAGGTCGACCTCACACCTAGGTCGGAGCCGCTCAAGCCGCTGGTGCTCGAAGAGCGCGGAGACTTGCGCAGTCTCACGGTGTTCAGCACCGTATCGCAGAACCTGCCCGAGCATATTGTGGATCGCCAGGTGCAGGGAGCGCTGCGGGTCCTGCCAGACGGCCTCGCACCTTCGGTCAGGGTTCAGCGCGAACGTCCCTCAGGCGGTCCGGGCACTTGTCTGTGTGTTGGAGCAAGCTTTGGGAACGGCTTCGCTGCCTGTAGTGTTCTCGGTCAACGAGATAAGCCTGCTGAGCGAGTGGGCGAAGAGGCCGGTGAGGCCTTCGCCGACTTCCACAAGACAGGCGCAGCCCTTGACCTGCACCTGGCGGACCAACTGCTTCCCTATCTCGCGCTGGCCGCAGGAGACAGCGTGCTCCTTGCCGAAGACGCTACGGAGCACCAGCGCACGAATGCCTGGGTCATCAGCCAGTTTCTGCCGGTCCACATCGAGTTCTCCGGCGATGCACCGGTACACATCCATGTGACAGGAACCGGGCACCAGCCCGTCTGACACCAAGCCGGCGGCCATCCACCAACGGCGACTTTGGAGGCGACACCACATGGCCGACAACGAACGCCCCAACGAGGACGAAACCTACACGAAGGTCGACAAGCGCGCGGTCCACGAGGAGGCCGGGCAGTCCGAGGCTCCCGCCCAGGAAGCTGCGGCCGAGGAGGCTCCACCGGCTGCTTCACAGGAGCAGCCGCCTGCGGCCGAGCCCACTGGTGAGCAACCTCAGACCCTCGCCGAAATCGGCGTCAACGGCATCCTGCGCTTCTCGACCACGCTCCTGGTCGAGCAGGCGTGGATTGCCCTCGGCATCCATGCCGCTCCCGGCAAGGAGACCGCAACGAACCTGCCCGAAGCGCGGCTGGCCATCGACGTGTTGGGGTACCTGATCGACAAGCTCGGCCCGGACCTCGACGTCTCCGAGAAGCGCGAGATGGAAGCTCTGCTGACGAACCTGCGCATGAACTTCGTGCGCATCGCGGGCTAGGCGCTGTACGGCGAGACCGCTTCGGGCCCGCGAGGCTCGCGCGGACATCACCCGCAACACGCAGGGGAGGCAGGTCAGATGCAGCCCGTACTCTTCTCAGTCAGCTACGCCGGACTCTGGGGTCAGGCCCAACTCTCGCTGGAGGAGTTCATCCCGCACGCCGCCGAGTTGGGGTACGGGGCCGTCGAACTGACCGCCAAGCGTCCGCACCTGTCTCCCCTCGACTACCCTCTGAGCCGGGTACGCGAGTTGCGAGCCATCTGTGAGAAGTCGGAGGTGGAGGTCGCCTGCGTCGCCGCCTACACCGACTTCTGCGGTGGTGCCGAGGCGGCCGAAGTGCCCTTCGTGGAGATGCAGATCGCCTATATCGAGACGCTGAGTCGCCTCGCCGAGGAGCTGGGCTGCCACCTCGTGCGGGTCTTCACCGGCTATGAGCGACCGGGCATGACACCCGCTCAAGCCTGGAACCGCACCTGCGACGCACTCCGCGAGGCCTGCCGTCGAGTCGAGCCTTTGGGCGTTACGCTGGGCATCCAGAACCATCATGACGTGGCAGTGCACAGCCGTGCCCTGCTGGAGTTGCTCCAGGACATTGACTGCCCGAACTGCCGCCTGATGCTCGATCCCTGGTCACCGGCTCTGCGCGGCGAGGACCTCTACCAGACCGCCTGCGAGCTGGCTCCCCAGGTTGTGTACACGACCCTCGCCGACTACGTGCGCCTGCCAAGATTCCACTATGAGCCGAACCTGGTCAACTACCGCCGGGTTGAGCCCGACCTGGCTCGCGCGGTTCCCATGGGAGAAGGCGACATCGACAGCGCCAGCTTCCTCCGTGGCCTTCAAGAGGGCGGCTATGACGGCCCCGTCGCCTACGAGATGTGCTCGCCGCTGCGGGGTGGCGGGAGCATGAGTCACCTCGATGCCTGCGCCACCCGCTTCCTGCAGTGGTGCCGAACGAACGACTTCATCTAGGTCGGTGTCGGGTCGCCTGCTAGCCGCCGTAGAAGTTCTCGGCTGCGCCCCAGAAGAACATCTCGACCTGCGCCTCGCTCAGCCCCATCAGGTTGCGGAGGATGGCCAGGTCCTTGCCCACGTGAACCGGGGCGTTCTCTGCCAGCGATCCCGGGTGGCCGTCGATGCCGAACATCACATGCTCCATTCCGCAGAAGGCCACGGCTTTGCGCAGGGCCTCTTCACGCCAGGCGTCCGGGGTGCCCCGGCAGGTGTCGACCCACATCTGGATCTTGTCGCTCTGATAGCCTGCGGCAGCCCGGAAGCGTCCATAGACGGCGATGCACTCGTCGACCCAGGGCCAACTGATATGGGCCAGGGAGAAGCGCAGCCCCGGGAAGTTCACCAGCGCCTCGTAGAACACCGGGCGGCAGAAGCGCGAGCTGTCGGCGAAACCGTACAGGATGCCTGAGTGGAACTGGATCGGCTTGCCCAGCTCCTGCATCTTGGTGTAGACGGGCATGACGGCATCGTCACACGGGTACCAGTGGTCCGGGATCATCTTCACGCCGCGCAGCCCCCACTGGTTCACGGCATAGTCGATCTCCTCCACAATGCCCGGTGCCCGGGGCTCAGCCCACAGCAACCCGTAGATGCGCGAGGGATCGGCCGCCTGCACCTTCCCGATATGGTCGGCCGCAGCTCGCAGGTCGTCACGGTGGAACTCCCCCTGCCCGCGTGTTCCGGGGTACTTGCTGAACAGGCAGAGGCGCTCGATGCCCGCCTTGTCCATCTGGCGCAACACGTCCTCGCCCGTCTCGTCGCCCCGGCAATGTGAATGACAGTCCCAGATGCGCACGGTGCGTCACCTCATCCTTCGAAGTGTTGGCGTGCGGAGGGATTCGCTGCTGAGCCCCTCCAGACCTTCGCCAAAGCGACGCCTGGTGAGCTTTCGGCCCCGAAGGGATTGTGGTATACTCAGCTCCATGCTTCATCAGCGTCGGTTGCTCAGCCAGGGCGACCCCGTGCTTCTGCTTATCGTCGGTGTCCTCCTCGTTGGCGGGCTACTGATGATCTACAGCAGCACTCGCGCGGCGCTGCTGAATGCAGGCGATTCGCCCTTCGACAAGGTGCGGCTGCAGGTCGTGTGGCTCCTGGTCAGCCTCGTCGCCATGGCGGTTGTCATCGGCATCGACTACGAGCGCATCGGCGCCATGGCCCTGCCGATAATGGGTGCGGCGGTCTTCCTCCTGTGTGTTGTGCTCCTCATCGCGAAGGTCACGCCGGAGTCGGCCACCATCCGCGGCACGGTGCGCTGGATTGGCTTCGGACCTGTCAAGATCCAGCCGTCGGAGCTGGCCAAGGTTGCGGTCATCATCGCCCTCGGCCTCTTTCTTGTGCAGCGGGAGGACGAGGTTGACACACTGTCACTGGTCTCGCGCTCCCTGGTCTTCTCGCTGGTTCCCGCGGGCCTGATCTTCCTGCAGCCTGACCTGGGGACGCCGACGGTCATCATGTTCATCTGGCTGACGATGCTCTTCGTGGCCGGGGCGCGGGTCCGACACCTGGGAGCCTTCGTCCTGGCTGCAGTTCTACTCTTCGGGGCGGCCTGGAACGTCGGGGTGATACGGCCGCACCAGAAGGCCCGACTGACGGCCTTTTTGGCACCGGAGGAGGATCCCACCGGCGCCGGGTGGCAGTTACGCCAGTCGATGATCGCCATCGGCTCCGGGAACCTGTGGGGCCAGGGGCTGTTCCGGGGCAAGCAGACGCAGCTCAACTTCGTCCCGGACCAGGAGACCGACTTCATCTTCACGACCGTCGGTGAGGAGCTCGGTTTCGTAGGCTGCATGGTCACGATGGCCCTGTTCGCCGCCCTACTATGGCGGACGTTCTACATCGCCTCGCATGCCCGGGACTCGCTGGGGAGACTCATGGCGTGCGGCATTGCCGCCCTGTTCGGGATCCACGTCATCGTGAACATCGGCATGACCATCGGGCTGATGCCCGTCAAAGGGATGCCCCTGCCCTTCCTCAGCTACGGGGGAAGTAACCTTGTAACCAACATGATCTGCGTCGGGCTGCTCGAGAATATCTACATGCGGCGCCACAAGATTGTCTTTTGATCGTGCCTTGCTCCGCCGAGGCAGCCCATCACGCCTACCTCATCACCTATGCCTAAAGCAAACCGCAACGAACCCAACTACGTCATCGCAGGCTGGCAGGGCGTTACCGTCGAGATCCCCGACGACTGGAACATCGGGGCGATCAGCGGCGACACCAAGCAGGGCTATGTCCGCTTCGATGATGACACCCAGGCCCGTCTCGAGATCAAGTGGGCCACGGAACAGGGCTTTGTCGACCTCGACAAGGTCGTCCGCAACTACTTCTCCGACATCGAGAAGGCGCGCAAGAAGCACAAGCAGCCCGAGATCAAGCTCGACCCCGACATCAAGCTCATGAGCCGTCGCCGCCGGAAGAAGTCGGCTCTGCGCTGCTTCCACTGGAAGGGCGAGGTCGAGGCCTATGGTGCTGCGTGGCTGTGCAAGGACTGTGGGCGAACCATGATCGCGCAGGTCACCGTGCCTGCAGAAATGGACGCCGCCGATGCCCAGGAATTCGCTGCCTCGGTGCTCCTGAGCATCACCGACCATCCGACCGACGGCTGGGCGCTTTGGGCGGCCTACGGGTTCGCCTGCTGGATTCCCGCCGAGTTCAAGCTCACCACGCAGAAGCTGATGGCCGGCCTGATCGAACTCGAATTCGCGCTGGAGACGGAACGGATCAAAGTCGCACGCTGGGGCATGGCCGGCATCGCGCTCAAGAAGAAGAACCTGCACGACTGGGTCGGCGAGCAGATGGCGAAGACCTTCCGCAAGCATGAAGCGGCCGAGCCTGAGAAGGTCGAGCTCCATGGACACGAGGCTTTTGCCACCGTCGGCACTTCTGGGCTCTCGCTGGCTCAGCGCGTCCAGTGCTTCGTCGCGCACTGCACCGGCAAGGTCTATGCCGACCGCTTTTTGGCACGCACCTGGCACTGCCCTGACTCGAACCGTATCTTCTATGTTGAGGCCTTCCTTGACCGTGACCACGTGGGCCTGGTTGACGAAATGGTGGAGCGCATCCAGTGTCACGAGACGACTGAGGAGTGACGGCAGTTGACCGCTGTCCCCGGATCCTCTTCGTGCTCCGGTCTTGCCCGGGCCTGTCTGGCCCTGCTCCTGGCGCTGTGCTGGTATGCAGTCGCTGACGAAGCCCCGACTGCGCCGACGCCGCCGAAGACCGATACTCCGCAGGTCGCTGCCCCACAGGCACCGAAAGCCACTACCTCCGACCAACTCAAGCAGGCCGAGCAACTCCTCGCCGACGGCAAGAAGGACGAGGCGGAGAAGGTTCTGCTTCAAGCGGTCAAGGATGCGCCCCGTGAGGCGGTGCCGATGCTGCGTCTGGCCTCGCTCTATGGGTCCGTGGACCGCAAGGAAGAGGCCTTCGAGCTGTGCGCTCACGTGCTGACCAACCTCGATCCCAAGCAGGCCGACGCCGAGACGATGATTCACCGCCTGGTCTACCGAGGCAGGTTCTTGCGCGAGTGTCCTGTGTCGTACCTCAAGTGCCTCCCGGTCTCTGCCAGCGTCGATAGCTGCCGACTGAGTCGCGAGTTCCGTTTCAGCGGCGAGCCGGAGCGCTACTTCGCCTACACGACGTCGCTGCTGTTCCCCGAGGAGCTGACCAGCGGCAAACCGGCTCCCTGGGTTCCTCTGCCCACTTCGATCGGCAACGCCACCAGCACCATGTATAACCGCCTTGCCTACGGGATGCTTGATGACCCGGGCGGCGAGGTTCTGCGAACTCGCTGGGTACTGGGCTACCCCTCCTCAACCATCCTCAGCTCGGGCAAGGACTACTCACCGCTCGCAGCCCACATCCTGCAGGTCTTTCTGCGCACCCATGTCTACGCGCAGGAGTACCTGGGGCTGGACCGCGTCAATGCTGAGGGCCTGCCAATCCGCGTCTACCTGACCGAGGAGGGTCCTACCGGCGCCGAAGAGGTTGACGGCAAGGTCTTCTTCTTCAAGGTGGGCAACGGGCGAGACGGTGTCGAGTGGCTGCGTGAGGTCTGCCACGAGGCCGGACACCTGTTCCTGCCGCAGATCGGTCCCTTCGAGGGCGACGATCAGTGGGCGAATGGTGCGCTCGGCGAGAGGCTGTTCATGCAGTGGCTGATGGAGGAGGCCGGCAACGTCGCGGGTGACCGCTGGCCGAGCGAGGCCGCTAGCGAGGCCCTGGACAGCCTGTGGGGCTCCGACCATGTTGCCGCCGACGGTTACCTGGTTCGCAACTGCCGACTGCCGCTCAATGCCTGGCTCTCCCAGCCGCCGGAGTCCTTCCAGGGCAAAGACGCCTCGGAGCTCTTCGCGGGCTTCTGCCTGTGGGTGCAGGCCGCTCACGGCCGGCCCTTCCTCGCCGCCACACTGCGCGAGACCACCGGCACGACACCGGCGGACATCGTGGCGGCCTACCGTCGTATCGTCGCCAAGGTCACTGCAGGTCACCCGCTGAGCCTTGACGCCGGGTCGCTGAACCCCGTGACCAGCAAGCTCTCCCAGCCGCTGCGTGAGGGAGCTGTGCGTCGCGAGTCCGTCGTCCTGGGACAGGACGGCTACGCCGTCTTGCGCGTCTACCTGCCGGCGGGCAAGTGGACCGTCACTCTCGCCCACAACGGCCCGGGGGCTGCGAAGCTCGCTGTGACCACCGACGGTCAGGGACTCGTGATGGGCCCCGACAAGACGCCGCTGGACCTGGGCGAACTCGCGGACGGCTGGCACGAAATGAAGGTCCTATCTCTCTCGCCGGGACCGATCGAGCTCTTCGGCCTCACCTTCTCCTCCCATACTCCCGCGCCCAAGCAGCCCGAGCAGACCCCTGCGCCGTGAGTTCGTCGTCACAGGAGCCGACCGTCATGCGCCGTCAGCCCCTAACCGCTCTGCTGCTGGTCCTCACCCTGTCCGCGTGTGCCGGTGCTTCCGAGGCTCCCTACCCCGCCGGGAAGGCCTCCCATGTCAACGGCTATCTGGTCCTGCACCTTGCGGGTGACGGGGAGCAACTCGGCCACCAGCAGGCCCGCCTTGCCGGTCGTCTTGTGAAGCGCGTGGTCAAGGAGGTCCTCCTTGAGGGCGAAGCCGCCGGTGCGAAGTATGAGCCCATGATGCGCGGAGCAGCCGTCATGGAGCGCTACCTGCCCGAAGAGTGGCGCGCAGAGCTGAAGGCTCTGGCCCGGGACACCGGCCTGCGCTACCTGGACCTCGTTGCCCTGCAGCTCTTCGGCGACATCCAGCGGGGTCAGCGGTGCACGACCTATGCTGCTCTCGGTCCGGCGACGCGTTCGGGGGAGTGCATCGTGGGGCGTAACATGGACTTCTGGGATCACGGCGTGTCCCGGTATGCAGGCTGCATCCTGCACTACACCCCGTCGACCGGTCTCCCCTTCATGACCGTCTCGTGGTGCGGCATCATCAACGGCTGGACCGCGATGAACTCAGCCGGGATTGTGTGCGCAAACAACACGGCCTATGGTGGGAAGGATACCATCGAGGGGCTGTCCACCTGCTTCATGATTCGCAAGGTGGCCCAGTATGCGCGAACCGTCGAGGAGGGCGTTCGCATCGTCCAGGAGACTCCGCGCGCCTGTGGCACCAACCTGCTGATCGCGGGAGGTAACCCACCTGCAGCCGCGATCGTGGAGTTCGACCACGACAAGGTCGCCGTCCGCTGGGCACACAAGGGCTATGTCTGCGCCGACAACTCCTTCCGCCTACTGGGGCAGGTCACGACGCTTGCGGGGTTCGAGGGCGACGCTGGGTCTGAGGCCGGGCCTCGGACGGAGTCTCAGGACCTTCTGGAAGACGACAGCTTCGGCGGCTACTGGCTCTCGCGAGACCAGTTGCTGGCGAAGCTCATACGCACCAACTTCGGGCTGATCGACGACAGCATGAACTTCGCTGCCGCCGAGGGAGTGCCGATCCGCTCAATCAACCTCCAGAGCGCACTGCTATTCCCGCAGCGCCTTACCTTCCGGCTCTCCATGGGCAAGGTCCCGGCGGCCGACCAGGCCTACCGGCGCTTCGCCATGACACACCAAGGGATCGTCAGCGACAACTGAGCTGCGCTGCCGACGCCGTGCCCTACTTCGGACCCGTCGAAGGCTTCGCACCCGGAACCAGCGGCGGCTTGGTTGTTGTTGGCTGGCTCTGGAGAAGCTGAGGTCCCGTCGAAGAGCCGCCTAGGGTCGAGGTTGCCCCCGCGGCAACCGGGTACGTCGTCTCAGCCAGCTTCGCCAGGGTCTTGCAGTCGTACTTGGTGATGTGCCCCTGGAAGATCACGAACAAGCACCCGTCGCTGATGAGCGCGACCGGCTGGTTCACAACTACCTGCGGAGCTGCGGCTCCCGACGACAGCCCACCCACGGCACCCAGTCCGCCAAGAGCACCGAGCAGCCCCAGACCGCCTCCGCCACCCAGGCCGCCGAGTCCCAGATCGCCCAGCTCATCCATCTGGCAGTAGCCGGAGGTCGCCAGGCCAAGAGCCAGGATCACCATCAGACCCGCTACGCTTCTCATACGTGGACACCCCTTCCTGTCAGGACGGCATGTTTCAAGCCTGTCTCGTGCGTCGGTCCCTGTCTTGGCGTCGAAGGCAGACCGCCGGGACCGTCCCTGTGGCCTTCCTTCGTTGTCAACAGCGCCCACTCCTTGCCGGTTCCAAGGGACGTCACAGCTCGCGCTCTGAAGCGCGGTGAGAAGCTGACAACCGGCTGTCGCCAAAGACCCCGGCCGATGCTAAGCCGGGGTCTTTGGCGAAGGTCGGATTGTCTAGACGTTATCTATTCAGCGAGAACCTTGACCTGGTCGGCTCGGGGGCCCTTGGGGTCTTGGACCACCTCGAACTCGACACGAACTCCCTCCTCCAGCGAGCGATAGCCGTCGCCGAGGATGCCGGAGTAGTGGACGAAGACGTCCTCTCCCCCGCCGTCGCGTTCGATGAACCCATAGCCCTTCTGGTCATTGAACCACTTGACTTTGCCGGTCTCCACGTGCTACACCTCCTCTCCGCCCGAACCAGCGCGCCTTCTGAACCGGCAAGTCAAACGGACAATGCCATCAGAACCGGACTGGTTTCGCATGCTGCCTCACACCGTGCTGACCCTTCGGTCAGTAGACCTGAGCACAGCGTAACACATAAGTGCTACCTGTCCCAAGGGCGAAAATAGCACGATCGGCGAGAGACTGTCAACAGGTTTCTGTGCATCTCCTTACTTCCACCATGTGATGACATACCGTCTTTAGTATATCTTCAGCATCGTCAGGCCAAACGGCCGCGACCTTTCACAAAACGCCATATGCGACAGGAGGCACGGATACGTGAAGACCTATATCATGACTGACCTCGAAGGCTGTGCCGGAATCCCCAGTTGGCATGACTATGGCGCACCCGAACACCGCTGGTACGAGTATGCCCGGGAGCTTGTCACACTGGAGACGAGTGCAGCGGTGCAAGGCTGCCTCGATGCCGGGGCGACCGAGGTCCTCGTCGTAGACGGACATGGCCACGGCGCGATCAACCCTCTGCTCCTGCACCCTGAGGCGAAGCTGCTGTTCGGGCGCCCTCTCGGCTACCCCTTCGGCTGCGATGACAGCTTCGACGTCGCGCTCATGGTCGGGCAGCACGCCAAGGCGAACACCGACGGTGGTCACCTGTGCCACACCGGGTCCTTTTCGGTCGAGAACGAGACCATCAACGGGGTGTCCGTCGGGGAGATGGGCGTCAATATGCTCTTCTGCGCGTACTTCCACGTGCCCACCGTTCTCGTGTGCGGTGACGAGGCGGCGGCTGCGGAAGCTCGGGCCCTGGTGCCCAACATCGAGACCGCGGCGGTCAAACAGGGACTACGACGGGGCTCCGCGGAGGGGCTCACGACTGAGCAGAACAGCCGCTTCAACGGCGGTGCGATCCACCTGCACCCGACCCGTGCCCGCGAGCTGATTCGCGATCGTGCCCGGGCGGCCCTCACCCGTGCCTCCGAGATTCAGCCCTTCTGGCTTGAGCCGCCCTATGAGCGTGAGATGGTCCTGCGAGCCACCGAGGAAGAGCCCCGCAAGATCGGGCGCGCTCGGGCCAAGGACCTCCTCGAGCTGCTCGCGACTCCGCTGCAGTGGGAGCCGCTCAAGGACGAGTAGGCGCGACCGGCAGCAGTCCCTGCCGGGCCTACCCGCTCGCAAGCAGGGACTGCGCGAGGATCCGCACGGCAACTTCCATCGTCTTCACCGCATCCCCAAAATGCGAGGGCGGCTGGGTGCCTGCCTTCACGGCGTCGATGAACTCGCGGTTCTTGGCCTCGAAGCCGCCGTAGACGTGGAACTCGGCACTCCCGGCCTCCTCCTGGGTATCGAACTCTACTCCCTGTGTGTCGCCGTCCGCGTATAGGTGCCCTTTGCCCTCATGCTCTGCCTCTGCGCAGATCCCGGGAGCGTGCATCTCGACCTTGAAGATGCGGCGGCCACTGGTCCAGCTGTTCATCATGACCCCGGTCGCGCCGTTGTCGAACTCGAGCATCGCGGTGATGAAGTTGATGTCCGGCACCTGCACTCTGCGCGTGACACTGTGTATCCGGACCACCTCGCCCCCACAGATCCAGCGCAGCGTATCAATCGCATGGACCCCGTCGTCCATCATGTGGTCGCGCGCACCCAGGAAAGGCTTGGCTTCGCACTTGTAGAAGGTGCAGACGCCGTGGGTCATCGGGCCGCGCTTCAGGCACTCCTCACGCAGCTTCACGACCATCGGACAGGTCCGCCGCTGGAAGCTCACCTGGGTGATGCAGGACTTCTCGGCGGCCAGATAGGCCAGCGCCTGGGCCTCGTGCAACGTGATTCCCATCGGTTTCTCGATGTACAGGTTCAGCCCGTGCTGCAGGCACCAGGTCCACACGTCGTACATATCGTGGGGCGGACCGATCGCGTAGACCGCGTCCGGCGCCACGTCCTCGATCATCTTCTGGTAGTCGACGTACCGACGCTCGATCTCGTACTTGTCGCCCGTCGCCTTGAGCCGTTCCTCGTCGAGGTCGCACAGTGCCGCGATCTTGACGTCCTTGAAGGAGGCCAGGGAGGGATAGTGAACGCGGTTTGCCATTGCGCCGGCGCCGACCATCGCGACTCGTACTCGTCGCTTGCGTGATGGTCGCTTGCCTGAAGTCGGAGAGGCCATGTCAGATCACCTCGTGGCTGCGGGGAATGCGGTTCCTCTTCCCCACCGGGCCAAAGGCACCTTCCAGCGGCGTATCGCCTCGAGTCTTTGGCACCGCCTTCTGCGAAGTCCGGCGCACAGACGCCTTCAAGGTTCCCAGGGGCCAGACCTTCGGGTCTGGCCCTTTTCGTATGTGTGGGGCCGGTGGCAGGTGCGGCGGCAGGTCCCGCGGAAGTAGCACAACACTGCGTCTCATCCGGTGCTGCAGGAGGCAAACGCCATGCGTAAGGTCCTGTGGGTCGTTCTCCTTGCGGGTTGCATCGTCCAGTCCGCCTTCGCCGCCTACAGCATCGACGGCAACAAGGTCGTGTCGGGGCAGGTCCGCTTCAGCGTGTTGACGCCGACGCTGATCCGCCTCGAGACCTCGCCGACCGGCACCTTCGTCGACGATCCCTCGGTCCTTGCCGTGAACCGCAACTGGCCGACCAGCCAATTCCGGGTGACCATCGAGGACGAGTGGCTCGTGCTTCGCACCTCAGCGCTCGAACTCCGCTGGCTGGAGGGTCGGTTGCCCTTCGACGAGTCCAACCTGATGATCTCATGGAAGACCGGCGGCGCAGGCGGTACGTGGCGTCCCGGTCGTCAAGACACCGCTAACCTCCTGGGAACCCGCGGTGCCCTTGATGGCATTGGTCGCGGGAATCTGCCACCCTTAGGAAACGGCCTGCTCAGTCGCGAGGGATGGACCGTTCTCGACGACTCCCAGCGGCCGCTGTGGCTGGGTGAAGAGCAGTGGCTGAAGGAGCGCCCGGATCCGCGTGCGACCGACTGGTACTTCTTCGCCTACGGACAGCAGTACGGCCACCTGCTGCAGGAGTACGTCACGCTCTGCGGCCGGATTCCCATGCTGCCGCGGTATGCCTGGGGGACCTGGTACTCACGCTATTGGGCCTTCACGGATGCCGAGGAGAAGGCAATCGTGACCAAGTTTCGCGAGCTGGACATCCCGCTCGACGTGTTGGTCATCGATGTGGACTGGCACAAGTACGGCTGGGAAGGCTACGACTGGAACGAGAAGCTCTTCCCCGATCCCGAGGGCTTCCTCAGGTGGGTTCACGAGCAGGGCGTGCAGGTGACGGCCAACAACCACCCGGGCACTCCACTGCCGGTCGAGGATTCCCACCATGTGGACGCAGCGAAGATGGCAGGCGTCACCGGCGATGCACTGAAGCAGCCACTCGGCTGGAACCTCGCCGACCAGAAGAGCAACCGGGCCTTTGTGGAGGCGGTGCACTGGCCACTGGAGCGCATCGGCATCGACTTCTGGTGGATCGACGGCGCGGCCCCTTCGCGCATGAAGGGTCTCGACAGCTCGATGTGGTGCGCCAAGACCTACTTCGACGGCACCGGGCGCCGCACCGGTCAGCGATCACTCACCTTCAGCCGCTATGGGGGCCTGGGCCAGCACCGCTATCCGGCGGGCTTCTCCGGCGACGTCCACTCGGAATGGGACGTGCTCAACTACGAGGTGCGCTTCACTGCCCGGGCCGGGAACGTTGCCCTCCCCTACTGGTCGCATGACATCGGCGGGTTCCTGGGCAACCGTCTCGACCCCGAGCTGTACGTCCGCTGGTGCCAGTTCGGGTCGCTCAGCCCCGTGAACCGTCTCCACAGCGCTCACGGTATTCGCGAGCCCTGGGAGTACGGGGAGGACGCCCAGCGGATCGTCCGCGACTACTTCCAGCTTCGGCAGCGTCTCTTCCCCTACTTCAACACCTGCCAGCGCGAGGTCTACGACACCGGGATGCCGCTGTGTCGGGCACTCTACATGCACTGGCCACAGCTCGCAGAATCCTACGAGTACGACTACGAGTACATGCTCGGGCCGAGCCTGCTCGTGGCACCCGTGGCTACAAAGACGGATGGCGGTACGAGCCTCAAGGAGCTCTGGCTTCCGCCCGGTTACTGGTGGGACTACTGGACCGGCGAGCTCTACCAGGGGCCACGGCGCATGACCTACCGGGCACCGCTCGACCGCTGTCCCATGTTCGCCCGGGCCGGGGCCATCCTGCCGATGCAGCCCGACATGAGCTACCAGGGCCAGATGCAGCCGGACCCGCTCACGATCCACGTCTGGACGGGAGCCGACGGGAAGCTCGACCTGTATGAGGACGACGGCCTGACGCTGGCATACCAGCAGGACGGGTTCACAACCACGCCCCTACGCTACTCCGAGCAGGGCTCAAGGGCACGTCTGACCCTCGGACCTCGCCGCGGGAGCTTCGCCGGAGCTGCGGACGCTCGTGCCTATGATGTGCTGCTCCACGGCACTGCACGCCCGCTCTCGGTGACCTGCAACGATCGCAAGATCGGCTTCCGGCCGGCCGCTCCCATGCGCCCCGGTGAGTGGTGGGACTACGACGCGAAGACAGAGACGATGTCCCTCCACCTCCCGGAGAAGGTCACCCCCAAGACCGCGCTGGAGATCACCATCGAGGGCATATCACCGTCGGATTCCACAGCAGCCCGGACGCAGTTGACGGCCATGCGTGCCTGTGCCGATGCCGCCGTGCGGCTGGCCTCGGATGCCCATGTGCCGGAGGCGGCGCTGGATTCCCTGCGCAAAGCACTCAGCCTGGCCGACGCCGCGATTGCCCAAGTCCGCGAGGGCGCTGAGACCGGTCCTGCCATCGAGGCGACCACCGAGGCCTTCCGTCAGGCCTGGACTGCTCTCGGCGAGGTTCCGCAGGACAGCAGAACGCCGGTCCTGCAAGCCCTGGCCGGAGTCAGCGCAACCTCACGGCTGACCACTGTGCCCGCGTCCGGCCAGTACCAGGTGCGTTCACTCGTAGCCTCCGCCTACCCGATGCCGGGGTCACTGCTGGTCGCAGCTCCCTCGGAGCGCGTCAAGGCCGATCTGGTCGGCCCGGTGGTAGCCGATCTCGGCAGCTTCGCGCAGACGGGCGCGGGTACTCTGAGCTACACACTCAGAGCCCCGGACGTGAAGGGGCCTGTTCCCCTGGGCCTGCTCGAGACCGGTGCCTGCTTCACCCTCGACTGGAACGGCGTGGCAGTACCCATCCTTGCGTGCTCCGGCTTCGACTGCAGCTTCGTACAGCAGTGGCACCTGATCGGGCCCTTCCCCAATGCCGGTAGCAAGGGGCTCGCCACCGTCTACCCGCCGGAGCAGCACGTGGACCTCGGCAAGAGCTATCCCGGCGAAGGCGGCCTGGCCAAGTGGCAGACGACCTCATGGACTCTGCCCTCTCCTGATAGTGACCCAGCCGTCTTCGTTAACCTGGAGAAGCTGTTCAAACCCAAGGATCATGTGGTAGCCTATGCAGTGGCCTACCTCCTGGCCGACGAGGCGAAGGACGTCCTTCTGTCGGTGGGAACCGACGACGGTTGCAAGCTCTGGCTGAACGGGGAACTCAAGCTCGATCACCCGGAACCCAGGGCACCTGAGCCAGGCCAGGACAAGATCCCGGTGCATCTCAATCAGGGCGTCAACACCGTGCTCCTCAAAGTCGCCAACGAGGGCGGCCAGTGGGGCCTGTACCTTCAGGTGACCGGGCCGGACGGCAAGCCGGTCCCGGGCCTAAAGAGCACCTTGAGCCTCTAGGGGCCTGCTCTCCCTAGACCCTCTCGAAGGAAAGGAAGACTGACGATATGGCTTCAGAACACAAGCATTCCTGCCCAACCTGTGGAGGCGCGGCCTGCGCAGCGGGACATCTGTGCACCCCCGTGGATCACGAAGCGGAGAAGTGCGACTGGTGCGGCTCGATGATCGTCAACGAGCGCCACATGTGCTCGGGCAAGCTTCCCCAGGTGGCCTACATCTGCAACTCCTGCGGCCGCACGGCCGTCAGCCCGGAGTACCTGTGTAAGCCGGAGAAGATCAAGTAGCCTCCCTGTTGCCGTCCGGGCAGGCCCTCGCTGAGGATCCTGCCCGGACGGTGGCAAGCCCACCAGACTACTCGCCGCTCCTGTACTGACCAACGAGGGACTCCATGACACCGAATGAGCGTCTGCTGGCCGTCTTCCAGGGCAAGCAGCCGGACGTGATCCCCTGGCACGCCGACCTCACCTACTGGTACAACGCCCAGAGAGTCTGGGACAGGCTGCCGGAAGCCTGGCGTGGCGACGGCGTCCGCCGGATGTACACAGACCTGCGTGCCGGGTGCCATGAGCACGCTCTCTTCAACCCCTGGCGTCAGGAGTTCGAGGGGACCGAGACAACCGTCGAGACCTATGAGGAAGGCGGCGTGCAGCTCCAGCGGACACAGTGGCACACGCCGGTCGGCAGTCTGACGCAGATCAAGCAGTACGAGCCGCAGGCCGCCACCTGGGCCTACCGCAAGTACCCCGTCGCCGGCCAGGAGGACCTGCGCACTCTCCGCTGGATGTATGAGCACCTCAAGGTGACGCCCAACTTCGGCCCGGAGGAGGAGGCGCTTGAGTTCTGGAAGGACTGGGGCCTGCCGAGCAGTGTTCCTCCTCGCAGCCCCATGGCGCACCTGATCGTGATCTGGGCCGGCGTCACCAACACGTCCTATGCCCTTGCGGACTGCCCGGAGGAGGTCGAGCGCACCCTCTGGAGGATGCACGAGGCCGAGGACCCCATCTACGAGGCCTGTGCGCAGGCCCCGGCGCCCCTGGTCTACTTCGGGGAGAACATCACCGGCGAGGTCGTCAGCCCTTCGCTCTTTGACCGCTACTACCGGCCCTTCTACGCGCAGCGCGTGCCCCAACTCCATGCCGCGGGCAAGTTCATCTTCGTCCATGTGGACGGCGCCTTCCGCAACATCCTCAAGCCGCTCGCAGCCACCGGAGTCGACTGTGCCCAGTCGCTCACCCCGGCGCCGGTGGGTGATGTGCCGGTTTCCGAGATGCGCCAGGTCGCGGGGCCGGACCTGATCCTGTGGGGAGGCGTTCCGGCCGCCTTCTTCTCGCCACTGTATCCCGAGCAGGCGCTCATCGACATCGTCCTGGAGTGCCTGCGTCGCTACAAGCACGACGGCAAGTTCATGCTCTGCGTCTGCGACCAGGTACCGCCGGATGGGGTCATCGAGCGCGTGCGTCTTGTGTCGGAGTTGGTCGAGGAGCACGGCGTCCTCGACCGCTGAGAACCGGGCCGTCGCATCACGTACCTTTGTTCGTCGGCCATGCGTCTGACGACGTCGAACCGCGACTTGACACCCGGTCACCTATCCACTAAGCTACCTTCGAAAACGCCCCAGGCTTGCTGTATGTGTAGCGTGCATCCGGCCCGGGGCGTCCCCGTTTCTGCATGCCCGCAACCCGTGGCGCCCCCGGGGCTCACGGGAGGAGCCGACAGACGTGTTGTCGCCGTGCACCGCCGCCAGTGTCCCTTCTCAGTCGTGCGGAAGGGGGTACTCTCAGACCCGGCCTGCCTGCAGTCTGTTGGAGGAACCACGGGGCCGACCCCGGTGCCACTTTGGAGGGATCAAGACCTTGTCACAGAGCTTCTGTAGCGGTCTATTCGGGTCGTGCGGTGTGCGCGGTATTGTGGGCGAGACGATCACGGAAGAGACCGTCGGTCGGCTGTCGCGAGCCTTCGCTCAGCACCTCGGTGCGGGCGCGAAGGTCTGTGTCGGCCGCGATACCCGCCGTAGCGGTCCGATGCTGCAAGAGCAGCTCGTGGCCGAGCTTATTCGCGGCGGCCTTGATGTCACCACGATGGGCGTCGTTTCAACCCCCGGGCTGTACTTCCTGACGCGCGAGCTTGGCTTCGATGCCGGCGTCATGGTCACCGCCAGCCACAATCCACCCGAGTACAATGGGTTCAAGTTCTGCAACGCCGAGGGCATGTGCGCCGACCAGGAGGCCATTGCCGAGAGGTACTTCAACCCTCCCGCTGTGAGCGCCACAACCACCGGCACCGTCACGGAACGCGACGGTGCGCAGGAGTTCTTCCGGTGTCTGGCCGAGATCTGTCCGCCTCCGGCCCGCAAGCTCCGACTCGTAGTCGACTGCGCCTGTGGTCCGAACTCGCTGCACCTTCCGGCTTTCCTGCGCGCACAGGGGCACGAGGTCCTGGAGTACAACTGCGAGCCGGACCTAGAGAAGTGCGACCGCGATCCCGAGCCCATGCCCAAGACCCTTGGCAACACCATTGCCTTCTTGCGCGAGCAACAGGCCGATGCCGGCTTCTGCTTCGACGGCGACAATGACCGGCTTGTCTTCCTCGACCGAGAGGGCTTCCTCGGCTTCCAGATCGGCAACGCGAGCATCGCCCAGATCGTGCTTGAGGATTCCGCCTCCAAGGAGGTGATCGCCTCCGTCGAGACCGGACGCTTCGTTGAGGATGCCATCCGCAAGGTCGGCGGAACGCTCTGGCGAACCGTCGTCGGGGATGTCTATGTCGCTGCGACAGTGAAGGCCCGAGGGGCTGCCATGGGCACGGAGGAGTGCGGCCATTACATCCTCCCGCGTGCCGGGTTCTTCTCCGAGACCGTGTACCCCGCGACCCTCATGCTGGCACGCCGCGACATCAACTCGCTTCGCCAGGCGTTCTCCCTTCAGCCTGCCGTCTACGCTGCGGATCGCCGCATCGACTGCCTCGAGGACCGCAAGAGGGATACCATGGGGAAGATCGCGGCGCAGATGACGCAACTCGACGGAAAGGTCATCACCCTGGATGGCGTGCGTGTGGACTGGGAGGACGGATGGCTCCTGGTCCGTCCCAGCGGCACCTCGCCCTACATGAAAGTAAACGCCGAAGCCTTCTCCCAGGACCGCCTCGACCAACTCGTGGCGATGGGCGTCGGCTTCGTACAGGAGGCCCTGCGATGAAAGCAGTCATCCTCTCCGCCGGCACCGGCCAGCGAGTGTTCCCCCTGGCGGTCAACAAGCCGAAGCCCATGTTCAAGCTTCTGAACCACCCACTGATGGAGTACGTCGTCGAGGAACTTGCGGCGGCAGAGATCAATGAAGCGGTCGTCGTCGTGGGGCACAACTCGGAGCAGATCCTCGAGTTCTTCGGGACCGAGAGCCACGGCGTGGCCATGAGCTACGTCATCCAGGACCAGCCGAAGGGAATGGCGGATGCGCTCCTGGCGGCCGAGGAGGCCGTCAATGGCGAGCGGTTCCTGGTAGTCAACGGCGACGACGTGTTCGACCCCGGCCTGGTCAAGAAGATGCTCCCGGTCGCGATCAACTCCGAGATCGTTTTCGCCTGCCAGCCTGTCGAGGAGACCTGGAAGTTCGGCATCCTCAGCCTCAACGGCGACCGCGTTGCCGGGATCGTCGAGAAGCCGGACAAGGGCCAGGAGCCTTCGAACAACGCCGTCATCGGCGTCTACATGCTGTCGCCGGACATCTTCGACTACATCCGCAAGGTCCCGCCGGGAGATTCGCAGTACGAGCAGGCTGTGCAGAAGATGATCGAGGACAACAAGGACGTCCGCGCTGTCACCTACGACAGCTTCTTCGGCTCCTACAAGCTCCCGTGGGACTTGCTGCGTCTCAACGAGCACTTCCTCAGCAAGCTGCAGTCGTACACGGCACCGACGGCGCAGATCTCGCCCCATGCTGCGATCGAGGGCGACCACATCTACATCGGGGAGAACGTGCGCATCCTCGAGCATGCCACCGTCAAGGGCCCCTGCTACATCGGAGACAACGTGGTCATCGGCAACAACAGCCTGGTGCGTGGCTCGTCGTCGATCGGCACCGGCTCGGTCATCGGCTATGGCACCGAGGTCAAGTACTCGATCATCGGCGACAACTGCTGGACGCACTCCTCCTACGTCGGCGACTCGGTCATTGGTGACAACTGCTCGCTGGGCGCCGGCACCATCACCGCCAACCTGCGCTTCGATGAGCGCAACATCTTCGTCGATGTGCTGGGGAAGGGCAAGATGGACTCGGGCTGCAACAAGCTGGGCGCGATCATGGCCGACAACTGCAAGACCGGGAGCAATGCCACGCTGATGCCCGGTGTGAAGATCGGCCCGCAGTCGATTGTCGGCCCCGGGGTTCTGATGGCCAGTGACCTCGGCCCGAACAAGATCGCCCTGCAGCGCAAGGACTCCGTGGAGATCCGCGACAACCCGGTTGCCATGGGACCGCAGTCGAGCGAGGAATTGCGGGAGAACCTGCTCAGGTACATGCCCAAGAAGTAGACGCCACCCATCCGGTTCGGGGGGCCAACATGTCGGAACGTGACCGCAGACCTGAGGGGATCGGGCCGGGCTTCCAGTTCGACACGAAGTACGATCGTGTCAGAGGCCCGAAGCCCTGTCCGTGGGCGAAGAAGACGCCACCCTTCAAGCGCTACGAGACGCCGGTGGCCGTCGTCGACCTTCCCGAGCCAGAGCAGACGGGCGGTGAGTTGTGGGCGGCCATTGCGCACCGGCGCTCACGGCGGCACTTCAGTGACGCACCGGTGGCTCTGAAGACGCTTTCGCAGCTCTTGTGGGCCACGCAGGGCGTCACGTCGAAAGAGGGCGGAGGCCTGCTCCGCGCCACGGCCTCCGCAGGCGCCCTGTACCCGAACGAGACCTATCTCGTCCTCAACCGAGTGGAGGGCGTCGGACCGGGCATCGCCCACTACGACCTCCGCCACCATCAGTTGCACCTGCTGGTCGAGGGTGACTTCGGCCAGGCCTGTGCCGAGGCATGCCTTGACCAGGGCTTCTGCGCCACAGCTCAAGTAGTCTTCGCCTGGGGTGCGGTCGTCTCGCGCTGCGCACAGCGCTACGGCGACCGCGCCTATCGCTATGTCTACCTGGATGCCGGCCACCTTGGGGGGCAGCTCCAGCTCGCCGCCGAAGCACTGGGACTGGGGAGCTGCAACATCGGCGCGTTCCTCGACGACGAGATCAACGGTCTGTTCGGCCTCGACGGCGTAGCAGAGACGATTGTGTATCTGGCCGCCGTCGGCTCGCCGCGATAGCGAATGAGTCTCCGTCACCTCTCCGCTCTTCTCGTCACTTCCGGCTTTGCCGCAGGGGTGCTCCAGGTCCTGCTCATCCGAGAGCTCCTCCTGACCTGCTTCGGCAACGAGATTGCCCTGGGGCTGATGTTGTCTGCCTGGCTGCTGGCCGGTGCCCTGGGCGCTGCACTCGTCGGCCGCAGAGCGGCTGCCGACGCGGCCGGGGACCTGCGGGCTGTGCTCACAACAGCCGCGCTACTTCTCCCCGCTTCCTTTGTCGCGATAGTCTTCGCACGCGTCTACCCCGTGCTGGCCTGCGCGGTGCCCATGAAGCTCGCGCAGGTCTTCGCCCAGAATGCCAGGCTGGAGCGGCGGTTCACGGTCTACCTGGCAGCTCAGCCGGGCGAGATGCTGGGCCCCTTCCACCGGGTGCTCGTCAGCTGCGGCACGGCGCTTCTCCCCGCTCTGCTGGCGGGCATGCTGTTCACTCTCAGCCTGCGCCTCTACCAGTCGGCCGTGCGATCGCAGGCCGGTGCTTCCGGACGCGCTTACGCTCTGGACTCCGTGGGCCACCTGCTCGGCGGTGTTCTGCTTGGCTGGGTCGCCGTGACGGTGCTCAGCCCCTTCCTCGTTGTGTCGGTCGCCTGCGCTTTGCTGTATGCGTGCGTTGTGTGCCTCGCACAGTCGGCTCGGGCGGTGCGGACCGGCTGGCTTGTCGCTCTGGGTCTGGTCCTCGCCGCCGGTCTGGGCCTGGCCTTCCCGCTGCAGCCCTGGTCCTCGACCTTGCGTTGGCAGAACCGGGAGATTGTCGACCAGGTCAGCTCCCTCTACGGACACGTCGCCGTCGCGAGACAGGGCAAGGAGGGCGTCGTGTTCTACGAGAACGGGACGCCTACGGGTCTGTCACCGGCGCTGCCGCGGGTGCAGGAGTTCGTGCAGTTCGCCATGCTCCAGCACCTCGCACCCCGACGGGTCCTACTGATCGGCGGCGGGGCGACCGGCGGCCTTCAGGAGGTCCTGAAGCACCGGCCGGAGGCAGTCGACTACTCGGAGCTTGACCCGGCCCTGTTGCGATTCGCGGCGAAGTGGGTTCAGGGAGCGGACCGCAAGGCCCTCGGCGACCCGCACGTGAGGATACTCACGCAGGACGGTCGCCGGGTCGTCAAGCAAGCGGCCGCCGGGCTCCGACCCAGGTACGATGTGATCCTGCTCATGCTCCCGGACCCTTCCACGGCGATGCTCAACCGCTTCTACACCCGGGAGTGGTTCGGCGAGGCAAAGTCGGCGCTGAACCCGGGCGGTGTGCTGGCCTGGGAGATGTCCTCCACTCGGCACTACTTCGGCCGGTCGCTGCTGATGATGAACACGGCGATCCTCGAAGCCACGAAGCCGGCCTTCCCGCGCAAGGCTTTCATGACCGGAGACGACACCCTTGCGGTCGCAGTCGGAGACGAGGAGTCGGCGCTCAACGACGGGTACCGGGTGCTTGCCCGTCGCCTCAACCAGCGCCACGTGAGGGCACCCGGGTTCCTCTCCGTCGCTCGCGACCGCCTCGACCCCTACAACAAGCGATACGTTCTGGAGGAGCTGCGCAAGGCGCCGCCGTCGCCGCCCGTGAATGGCGACTTCGAGCCCGTGGGGTACTTCTACGATCAGGCGATGTGGATCGGGCTGTACTACCCGGATCTCGAGGCCCTGTACCTGCGGCTGTCGGACCTGCGTCCGGCGAAGCTGTACCTGCCGGGAGGCGT
>JBDKVB010000115.1 GCA_039679385.1 Armatimonadia bacterium
TGATGGCCTGGTATGCCATGAACCGTTCTTCGGCGAAGGTGGGGAAGCGGAGGGTCTTGCCGGGCTTGACGACGCCGCTGAAGGCAACCTGCAGGACCATCCAGACCGGCAGCTTGCCCTCAGCGACCTCCATCATGGTGCGCGTGTAGTCGCCCACCATGCTGATCTCTTTGTTCGGCAGCAGCGAGTGGACGCCGGGCGGATAGCTGATCGGGTAGATGTCGCAGGCGGTGATGTCGCAGCCGCCGTTGTAGGCGCGCAGCTCCTCGACCGTATTTCGCGGAGCTTGCGTCAGTTGTACGGGATGGTTTCGGTCCAGTTCCTTGATGATCTGGTAGGCGCGCAGGACCGGGCCCACGGGTTTCTTGCCCCAGGCCGGTTCGTCCTCACCTTTCCAGAAGCCGAGGCCCGGGTGATCCCTGAAGCGCGTCACCACCCGGCGCAGCAAGGCCTCGCGTTCCGGCTGGTCAGGGCCAACGCTGCCCAGTTCGCGCAGAAAGACCCAGCACAGAAGCCCGTGCTCAGCCGCAGCGTCCTCCCACTCCTGCTCACGGGCAAGGACATCCTCCTCCCAGCCGCCTCCGGTCGGACCTGTGCGCAGGAAGGTCGCTCCGGCGTCGGCCAACTCCTGCAGGCCGTCCTTACCCTCCGGAGTCTTGCCTTCCGGAGGCGGGCCAAGAGTGAAGCCAAGGGGGAAGACCGGCTCCCCGTTGATGACCGTGATCCCGTCGGCGTTCAGCGTAACCACGGAACCGGCCCCCTGTGCCAGGCCCATCGACCCGAGCAAAGCAGCCACGGCGAGCAGTGCGCTGAAGGCACGCATGGGTCTTCTCCTGGATGGTTCGCCTTCGGCTACAGGTCCCAGTCGGGCCGCAGTTCCTTCGCGCGCTTCGCGACCTTGTCCCGCAGCCTCTTGGGCTTCTTGATCTCGCCCAGGATGCTGGGAAGCGGCTGGCCCGGTCCGGCATCGGCCGGGTCGCAGGACCAGTTGTCGCCCTCATAGGGCTTCAGCTCAGCGTCACACTGGAAGCTGGGTACGTCGATGGCCATGTTGTTGTTCAGCGCGCTCTTGTAGGCCAGGACTCCCAGGCAGCTCATCTGCAGGCCCCGGTAGATGTCGAAGAAGGGCGGCGTGTCCGTGCGGATCGCATCGATGAACTCGTGCAGCATGAAGAAGTCGCCGCCGCCATGTCCGCTGCGAGTCGCCAGGTCGTGGAAGCGGCGGAACTCGGGCCGGTAGGCCAGGTCCGAGGGCTCACCGGGCTTCTTGTTCCAGGGCTCCTTGTGGATGATGAGCTGTCCCGCGTCCGTGCGCGAGTTCTCCATCTCACCCTTGTGACCGTAGATGCGGTACCAGTTGTGGTGCTTCTCCAGGGCGCCGAAGAGCAGCTTCGCGTAGCCGCCGTTCTCCATCTGCACCATGAGAATCGCGGCAAGGTCATTGACCTTGTAGGTGTCGCTACAGGCCGGTGTCTGCGGGTCCCAGGGGATGACGAACCCGTTCACCTTGACCGGCCGCAGGTGGGTGACGTACATGATTGGGCTCATGCTGTGGGTGCAGTAATAGGTCGCCGGAATCCAGTTCCGCCAGTGGTTGAGGGTGGGCGCCAGGCTGATCTTCGTGTCGGCCGAGACGGGATGCACGTACTCGCCCTCGGCGTAGCGGAACTCGCCGATCTCGCCCTTCTCATACAGGTAGGCCATCTCCTGGGCGAAGTTCATGTAGGCGTAGTTCTCCGCGTACATGTAGATCTTCCCGCTGGCCTCAACGGCACGCACGAGGTCAACGGCCTCGCCCATGGTCTTGATGGCGATGGATTCGCTTTGCACATGCTTGCCGGCCTGCAGCGCCTGGACCGCCGCCGGTGCATGCTCGGTGCAGTAGTTCGCGAGGACCACGGCGTCGAGGTCGTGCTCCAGCATCTTCGCGTAATCCGTATAACCCGTCACACCCGGGTGGCTCTTGACGAAGTCCTGCAAGGGTCGCTCACGCTGGTCGCAGATAGCGACCAACTCGACGCCCTCCATCGCGGCGGCCTGCTCGGCGAAGGAACGTCCACGCCCGATCCCGTACACGCCTACGCGAACCGGCTTGCTGGTCGTCTTGCTCATACCTGTTACCTCCTGGCAACAGAACGGGGAGAGCCCTCAACCGGTGCGGCTCAGAACCAGGAGGACTCGGCTGGCACAGATGCACTGGCGGGGACGATTCGCCCTGGCGGCCCCTGAGCCCTTCCCGGCGGACGACGCAAGTACCACACCGTGCAGCGACTGTCCGAGCCCCCTGGCCCAGGAAGGCCGAAAGGCTCTCGGCCGCGAATTCCCGCCCTGCACTTGGCCAGGACTGACGACGGAGGTTGCTGACCATGCGTCTTGCATCGCTGCCGGCTGTGTCGCTACTGCTGCTCACAAGGGTGGTGCCGGTTGTGGCCCAGGAAACAGAGTACCGTGGACTCCTCTGCCGGGGCGTCGAGGAATCAGGACGCCTGCTCATCGGTCAGCCAGGCTTCGGCCCCCATCTCGTGAGCCTGTTCGTGACCGGGCCGAATCCGCTGTCGGCCAGTCAGACCACCGCTCAGCATGTAGCCTGGGCGATCGACCCACTCCACTCCTACGTTGCCGACGGTTTCGGAAGCCTGGTGGTCTGGGCACACCCCTCGCGGGGTGACATACCCGGCATCCTCGCCCTCCCGGGTCTCACCGGACTGGATGTGAACTACACCGGCGACGGTCTTTCCCGCGAGGCTCTCTGGGATCAGGTCCTCACGGCCTGCTACGACGCCGGTCGGCCCTTCCTGTGGGCCTATGCCGATGATGACACCCACTCGCGCACGAACATCAACCTCTCCTGGTATGCGGCCCGACTGCCGCAGCAGGACGAGTTCGCCCTCAAGGCCGCACTCCGCACGGGGGCCTTCTACGTGTCGAACGGGCCGCT
>JBDKVB010000116.1 GCA_039679385.1 Armatimonadia bacterium
TACCAGTCCGGGCCGATTGGTGGGAAGACCGACCTGCACATCATCGATCCGGCCACCAGCGCGGACACGAACCTGACCGCAGCCCTGAGGAACGGCGCCAGCGATGAGACGAGGTTCGAGGCGCCCACCTGGGCCAAGATCGGGACACAGGAGTGGATCTACTTCCACTCGAACCGTGATGGCGACTTCGACCTCTTCCGCATCAAGCCCGACGGCACCGGCCTCACGCAGATCACCAATGACCCGCGGTCTGACGGCTATCCGGTAGTAAACCCGACGGGGACCAAGGTGCTGTTCACCCGCGACCGCGAGCTGTGGTCGTGTGACCCGCTGGGCACCAACGAGAAACGGCTCACGCGGCGCTACTAGACCGCCTGGGCAATGGGCAGAGCTAACCCCGGCCCCACTTCGCTCTGAGGTGGGGCCCTTTGCTGTACGCGGGCACCAGGCTCGCGCTTGTCGGGAAGGAGCCCCTGACGCGTGTCTTCCTCTGAAGTGACGGCACCGGTAGCCCCTGGCGCCACGGTCCTCGCAGAACGCAGTAGCCGCCGCAAGACGGCGTGGTTGCTGTTCGGGCTCCTCGTAGCCGTCTACCTGCTGACCGGCAAGGGCTTCAGTGAAATCCTGGATGCCGAAGGCTATTTCGTGATCACGAAGGCCATGGTGGAGGAGCACACCGTGGCCATTGAGCCGGACCTGACCCGGGCCATCGTGCGCGGAGTCGAGCCGGTCCGGAACGGCAAGACCTACCTGCCCTATGGAATCGGGTATCCGCTGTTGCTGTCGCCCTTCTACCTTGCGGGCAAGGTGGTCGGTGAGGTTGTAGTGAGCTTCGCGCCCTCGCTGGCGCGGTTTGACAGGTTCTTCCCGCGAGCGGGGACGAGCACGGCGCTGGCGCTGATCACTGCCTTGACGGCGGTGGCGGTGTTCTACCTGCTGATTGAGTTTGGTTGGTCGCTGCGGGTGGCGGTCGCAGGTGGACTGCTGTTCGGGCTGGCGACCTATGCGTGGCCCTACGCGAAGATTGGCTTCTACGAACCCTTCCTGGCGCTGTGTCAGGCCCTGGCTTTGCTGTGGGTCGTGGTCTACGCGCGCACCGGGAACTGGCGCTGGCTCCTGGGGGCATGGTTTGTCGTGGGCTGGGGAGTGGCGACGAAGCCGAGTCTGCTGCTTCTGGCGCCGGTGCTGGTGACCTATGTAGTGTGGGCCGCCTGGCGAGGCTTCGAGACGCTGAAGAAGGGGGCAGAGGGCACCGACGCCGGCGGTCTTCGTCGGGTCGTCACAGCCCTGGTTGCCAGTGGAGTGGCACTCGCGCCGTGGGTCGTGCTGATGTTTTGGTACAACCAGATTCGCACGGGTGCCGTCACGAACCCGGGGTATCTGTCGGGAAACTACACGCCTTTCCTGGCCGGCTGGCACTTCGTGCAGGCGATGGTCGGGAACTTGTTCTCCCCCGGTCGTAGTTTCTTCGTGTATTCGCCTATCACAATCCTCTTTCTCGCCGGTATCCCCTGGTACTGGCGCAACCGGCGGCCCGAGTTCCTGGCCATGGTGGCGCTGCTCGTGCTCAACTTCGGGTTTTTCGCGCTGCGTGAGAACTGGGCGACGATCCGCCCCTGGGGTCCTCGGTATCTTGAGCCCCTGGTGCCGCTGTTCGTCCTGATGGCTATGCCGGGGATTGCGGCGGTCTGGCCGAGGGTCGCCTGGCGCAGAGCGGTCTACGGGTTGGTGGCCCTGAGCGTGGTGGTACAGCTCCTGGCCATTGCGGTGCCCTATGGCAACTGGCTGGATCGCGTGCGCGAGACTGAAGGGTCTGCCTTCGAGGCGGTTTTCCGGCTGAAGTATTGGCCCATCTGGGGTCAGGTCGTGTTGCTTAGTGAGGCGACGCTGCAGCCTATCGAGGTCCACGCCAGTGAGATCTCCGAGGGGCAGCCGAGCGAGGCCTTCAAGACGGCACTGCGGGCCAGCCCGGATTTCTGGTGGGCATACCTGTACCGACTGGGAGTGCCTGCGGCGCCCGTGGTCCTTCTGGCGGTCGCGTTGTTAGCCTGCGCGATCGCGCTTGCTCGCCGTCTGTGGTATGAGTTGCGGACTGTGGGTGAGGTGAGTAACGAGGAATGTGGAGTGCTGGGGTGAGGTGTGTGAGGCGGGGACGGGACGCTGACTCAGGCCCGCCCACTGGGCGGGCCATGGTTTGTTGAGGGGTAAGAGTGGAAGACGAAGTCGTCGGTGAGGTCGAGGAAACACCAATTCCCAAGGGGCAGGGCCTCGCATCTGCAGCCCTGCTCATGGTTGTCGTCACCATGGTAAGTCGGATCGCCGGCATGATCCAGATCATGGTGATTGCCAGCGTGTTCGGAACCAAGGGTGACATCAACTCCTTCTGGGCAGCCTTCACCATTCCGGACCTGCTGTATTTTCTGATGGCGGGCGGAGCTGCCCGGACCGCCTTCGTGCCGGTCTTCACCGAGTACCTGGCGCACAACAAGGTGAAGCAGGCCTGGCGCATGTTCAGTACGGTGTTCTACCTGCTGCTGATCCTCGGCGGCTGCATCGTGCTGCTGGGTACGGTCTTCGCGCCGCAGATCGCTCGGCTCTCGGCACTGGGCTGGTTGGGGAGCGAGCCGGGGCGTGTAGACGTCTGCGCCCACATCATGCGCATCCTGTTCCCGGCGCAGTTGTTCCTCGTGCTGGGCGGACTGCTCATGGGTACGCTCAACGCCTTCAAGCACTTCCTGTGGCCCGCGGTCGGCCCGATCGTCTACGACCTGTTCTTCATCCTCGGGGCAGTGGTCGCGGGGCGGATGATCGCAGGTGGGATGTCGCAGACGCAGGCCCTGGACGTCATGGCCTTCGCGGTGGTCCTCGGGGCGATCTTCGGGAACGTGCTGATCCAGATCCCGCCCCTGGTGAAGCGCGGGGCTAAGCTGCAGCGGGTCTTTGACCTTCACGAGGAGGGCGTGCAGAAGGTGATCCGGCTAGCGCTGCCGGTGATCCTGGGGCTGGCCATCTCGGAGATCAACTGGGTGTTGGTGCGAGTGCTGGCCACGATGTGTGAGACCGATGCACAGTCGATCCTGGCCTACGCCAACCGACTGTGGAAGCTACCGTCGGGGGTCTTCGCAGCGGCCATCGCCATCGCCGTGTTCCCCAACCTCTCGGAGCACTACGCGAAGGGCGACAATAAGTCATATGTGCGCGATTTCTCCTTCGCGATGCGCAACACGTTGTTCATGGTGCTGCCCGTGACGGTCGCCTTCGCGGTGCTCGCGACACCGATCGTGCGGATGCTGTATCAGCGGCACAGCTTCGACGCCGCAACCTCGCCAATTGTGGGTGACGTCCTGATCTGGCTGACCCCGGGGATGTTCGCTCTGGCGATCAACTACATCGTGGCTCGGGCCTTCTACGCGCGGCAGAACACGGTCACGCCTGTCATCGCCGGCGTGATCTCCTTCGCCGTGTGCCTGGCAGTGGGCTACTGGGCGACCTTCGGGATGGGCGTGGCAGGTCTGGCCATTGCTACCTCGGCGAGCACCGTGATCAACGCGGGGATCCTGCTGTGGTGGCTGAAGCGCGAGGTCGGGCTGCTGGACGGTCGTCGCATCCTGGCGTCTACGCTGCGGATGCTGCCCGGCTGTGTTGTCCTGGGGCTGATCTGTTGGGGGGGCTCGCAGTACCTGGCGGGAGTGCTGGGTACGACGCGTGAGTTGGCCAAGGTCATTACCGTGATGGTTCCGCTCGGGGTTGGCGGCCTGGCCTTCGTGGTTGCCTGTGCGCTGATGAAGACCGAGGAGCTGACCTCGGCATGGCGTCTCGTGGCTCGGCGCGGTCGGTAGGAAGCGCGGTGTCAGGACTCAGGGCGCCGGCGTAGCCTCGGCGAGGACTCCTTCCAGCCACCGTCTCACTTCGCGGCGGGCGCTGCAATCGCGCAGTGCCCAGCCGTCGTTGTGGTTGCGGAAGGGAACGGTGCAGAAGGTGAAGCGGGCCTGCAACCTGGCATCGTTGAGGAAGGACTGGGTGGCGGCCGTACCGCCCTCCTGGCACACGAAGCAGGGCCTTGTTCCGAGGCGCTGTAGTCGCATCAAGGCGCTGGCTCTGTCGCTATCGGGGTAGGGCCAGGTGCGTACCCCATCAAAGTGGCTGTAGGCAATCATCCCTCGCCACAGTCGCGCAATCTCATCGTCGTGCAGACCGATGTAGCTGCAGGCAATCGCCCCGCGCGAGAAGCCACAGAGAATCACCGCTCCCGGAT
>JBDKVB010000117.1 GCA_039679385.1 Armatimonadia bacterium
GCGGCGATACGCTTTTGTGAAGGCCAACCGCCACCCCGCGCCCCCGACTGAACACCCACCGATACTACCGCCCCATACCACTTACCCTACTTTCACAACCTTGATGCTAAAACCGATGCTCCTGCCCGAGGGGGGGCCGGTACAGCGCGCCTGGAGGCTCCTCAGAGACGCGCCGGCAGGCCACCTGCTGTCATTGACTCCCCCGTGATGGGCCGCCTATAATCAACCGTATCCAAGCACCGCCGGATGGTTATCAAGCTCATGCATGACGCCTCGCCGGCGACGGAACACGCTCCGTCGCCTTCCGCATATCTTTGGCTGGCCACCGTTCCGCTCATCTGGGGATCCCACTTCGTATTCCTCAAGATCGTGTACGAGGACTACACGGTCATGGGGATGCTGAGTCTGCGGTACCTCCTGATGTCGGTAGCCTTGTGGGTCGTACTGTGGGTTACTGAGCGCGACCTGCGCTTTGACCTCAAGGACGTGCCCTACCTGGCCTTCTTTTCGCTGCTGATGGTCACGATCTACCAGGTGCTCTTCGCCCTGGCCATTCAGTGGTCCTCGGCAGGCGAGAGTGCGCTGCTGATCAGTACGGCGCCGATCTTCACGGCCTTCACAGCGGCGATCCTGGGCTGGGAGCGACTGACACGACGGATGACGGCAGGCATTGCCCTGGGCTTCGCGGGAATCACTGCGGTGATCCTGGGCGGCAGCGGGCTATCCTACCTTCCTCCGACCCACGTCAAGGGTTGCCTGGTGATGGTCGTCTCCGCCGTGCTGTGGGCCTGGTACGCTGTGCTCGCCAAGCCGCTGCTTTCGCGGTACTCACCAGTCAAGGTCACCACCTACTGCCACACCCTGGGTGGTATCCCCCTGATCCTGCTGGGAGCCCCGGACGCACTCCACACGACGCCGCAGGTGATCGCGCACTTGGCCGATCCCCTGACGCAAGGCCATGCGCTGTGGGTGATCGCCGGCATCCTGTTCTATGCCTGGCTCTCCGGGTCCTACGCTTTCACGGTGTGGTATCGGGCTGTGCAGCGACTGGGCTCGGGGCGAACCATGATGTTCCAGTACTGCGTGCCGGTGGTCGGGCTTCTCGCCGCCATCGTCTTCCGGCGGGAGTATCCGAGTCTGGTGCAATGGGTGGGAGTAGCCCTGACGCTGTGCGGCGTGTTCTTTGCGGCAGCCCGCCCACAGGTCTCCGCAGTCCCTGTGGCGGCGACCGACAGGAGTGAAATCGTTGACGGACCTGACACCGCTTGCTGAAGCTGTTGAGCATTTCCGTCAGGGCGGCTTCATCGCCCTGCTTGATCACCCCGAACGGGAGGGCGAGGCCGACCTGCTGTGTGCGGTCGAGCACATCACGGGCGAGAAGGTCAATTTCATGGCCACCCACGCCCGTGGTCTCGTTACCGTTGCGATCAACGCACGACGGCTGGAGGAGCTCGACATCCGACTCATTGAGCCCCGCTTCCATGGGGACAACGTTCCCGCCTTCACCGAGACGGTGGACTACAACCCCACCACCACTACGGGCGTATCGGCCTTCGAGCGTGCGGCAACGATGCACGCCCTGATTGATCCGCAGACCAAGCCCGAGGACTTCATGCGCCCCGGCCACGTGTTCCCGCTTGCCGCGGCACCGGACGGGCTAGCGGAGCGCAGAGGCCATACCGAGGGTGCGATCGCTCTGGCACGCCTGGCGGGACTGCAGCCTGCGGTCGTGATGTGCGAGGTCATGGCCCCGGACGGGCACATGGCTCACGGGGAACAGATTGCGGCCTTCTCTCGGCAGCATGGGATCCCCATGGTGAGTGTGCCCCAGATTATGGCAGCCCTGGCCGAGAACTAGGACCCCGCGACACCTCTCCTGCGGGCCCTCCTCGGTCGGCCGCCTTCGCGTCGTGACCGCGCCCAGCCACCCGTGGGGCGCCGGGGCCCCTGCGCCGGCTTAGCAACGGGCTTCGCGCTCCTCCTAAGGACACCAACAACCCGGAGGATGAGACGCTGTGAAGCGCCTGCTACTGCTTGCCGCCCTTGTCATGTGCGTGGTTGCCGCAGCCCAGAACCCACAGGGCAACTCGGACAACACCACTTCGTCCTCGACACCGACAACCACCGTCGCACCCCCGATCACGAATCCGAGTCCCTACACCGTCGTGGGGACTCCCTTCGAGATCTGGCGGGCCGGTCAGCAGCCACCCGCGGGATACACTCTTCGCCCCGGCGATATCCTGGCCATCACCGTATGGGACGCTCCCGAGCATACCGTCCCCAGCACGATCGTGCGCCCTGACGGCAAGATCGCTCACCCCTTCCTGGGCGAGATCATGGCGGCCGGCAAGACGGCTGAGCAGCTCGCCGAGGACCTCCGCAAGGGCCTGCGCAAGGAGATCCGCAACCCCAACGTCGCCGTGACCATCCTCGGCTTCCGCCAGGAGGCCTTCTTTGTGATGGGCGCCGTGGCCCGACCGGGGATGTACCCGGTCTCCCAGCCCATCACTCTGCAACAGGCTCTGGCCTGGGCCGGCGACATGACTCTGCTGGCGGATCGCGACCGGGCCACCCTGGTCGCCCCTGACGGTAAGCGCACCGACTTCAACCCCCAGGAGGAGCTCAAGCGGCCTGTCGGCCAGGAGACCATCAAGCTCTCGCCGGGCACCATCCTCATCTGCCACGAGCGACCGATCCAGCGCTTTGCGATTCTCGGTGCGGTCCAGCAGCCGGGCATCTACGACATCCCCGAGAAGGGCCGTCTCGCCGATGCCCTGGCCTTGGCTCGCGGTTTGGCTCCGGATGCTGCTCCAGAGTCCGTGCGCCTGACCCATGAGGGCGCCGAGCCGGTGACCCTTGACCTGAACAAGATCATGGCCAACAAGAACGACCCGGCCAATGAGCTGCTCCAGGATGGCGACGCGATCCTGGTGCCGCCACGGTCGATGGTGGCTGTGCTGGGCGAAGTGCGCGAGCCCGGCGTCAAGCAGTTGGTGGCAGGCTCCAAGGTGTCGAGTGCCCTGGCCCTTGCCGGCGGACTGAACCGCGAAGGCGATGAACGCAAGGCGCGACTGATGCGCGCCGATGGTAGCCTCGTCGAACTCGACCTGCATGAACTCCTTTCCGGTCGCAAGCCCGAGCTGGACATCGAGCTCAAGAGCGGTGACGCCCTTCTGGTTCCGCCGATCGACCTGTCGCAGGTGGTCATCATCGGCGCCGTCAAGATGGCGGGCCGCTATCCGATGGAACCGGGCAGCCGCGTCTCCCACGTCGTCGCCAAGGCCGGTGGGCTGGATGGCGAGACCGACCGCTGCCTGGCCTCGCTGGTCCATGCCGACGGGAAGACCGAGGATGTCGACCTCGTGCGCATCCTGGTCGATCGTGACCCCAACTCCAATCCGCTGCTGGTCGACGGCGACACGGTCATCGTCCGCTCCCTGGCTACCGGGTTCGTCACGGTTCTGGGCGCAGTCAACCAGTCGGGGCGAGTGCCCCTGGCGCAGGTACGACGCATCGCCGACCTGCTGGCGGTCGCGCAACCGGCCGAGAACGCCGGCGACGACGCCCAGTTGCTGTGCGCCGATGGCCGGACCCTGAAGGTCGACCTCGCCGCCGTCATGAGCGACAAGCGCTCTCAGGCGAACCTCGAACTGCACGAGGGCGACACGCTCATCATCAACAGTATGACGCGGAAGGTGGCTGTGCTGGGCGCCGTCAAGGAGCCCGGTCGGTACCTCTTGCGCAAGGGCAATCGCTTCTCGGACGCCCTGGCGGCCGCCGGAGATATGACCGACTTGGCCGACCGCAAGCACGCGACCATCCTTCGCCTCAGCGGCAAGACGGTAACCGTGAACCCGGCAGAGGCAATCGCCGGGGGCAATCAGGAGGCGAACCCGCTGCTTGAGGAGGACGACACCGTCATCATCGGCACCGCGCAGATGCAGGTGGCGGTCCTCGGCGAGGTCGCGCAGCCGAAGCAGTACTACCTGCGGCCCGGCGATCGTTTCTCCGATGCCCTGGCAGCCGCCGGCGGGATGGCGACCGAGGCTCGAGCCCGGACCGCAACGGTGCTGCGGGCCAACGGCCAGAAGCTCTCCGTTGACCTGGACCGCGTACTCAACAAGACGGACGCCGCGGCGAACCTCGTGCTGGAGGACCGCGACACGGTGGTTCTCGAGGCCGGTCCGCGGAACGAGGTCGTCGTCCTGGGTGCTGTGACGCACCCCGGGCTGCTCGAGCTGCTGCCCAACTCCCGGGTGTCGGATGCGGTTGCCCTTGGCGGCGGACTGACCAAAGACGCAGAACCCAGGCTGACGAAGGTAACCCGTGAGGGTGCCCAGGTGCAGGCCGTCGACCTGCAGGCCATCATGGAGGACGCGAGCTCGCCGGCCAACCTCCTCCTGCGCCACGGCGATGTGGTCTTCGTGCCCGAGCGCGAGATCTCGCGAGTGGTTGTGATGGGCTCGGTGCGCCTCCCGGGTCGCCATGAGCTGGACCCAGGCGCACGAGTCGTGAACGCGATCGGCAAAGCGGGCGGCCTCATGTATGAGACCGACCGCTCTTCCGCCACCCTCATGCATCCCGATGGGACGACTGAGACTGTCGATCTGGAGGCCGCCATCGACCGGCGTGAGGTGGCGGCGAACCTCCTGATGCGCGACGGGGATACCCTGATCGTCGACTCCGTGGCGGCCGGGCAGGTAGCGGTTCTGGGAGCCGTGCTGCGCAGCGGCCGCTTCCCGCTGTCCTCCGTCCGCTACCTGTCGGACCTCTTCGCCATCTGTCAGCTCTCCGCCGAGGCCGGGGACACCGCCACGCTGCTTCGCGCCGACGGCAAGACCCTCGACGTGAACCTTGATGTGCTCCTCAGCGACAAGCGCTCGGCCCAGAACGTGGAGCTGCGAGACGGCGACACCCTCTACGTCGACAGCTCCGCCCGGCGCGTCGCGGTCCTGGGAGGCGTGAAGCTGCCCGGACGGTATACGCTCCGACAGGGCAACCGGCTCTCCGATGCCCTGGCGGCTGCACAGGACCTCAGCGAGGATGCCGATCGGCACAAGGCCCAGATCCTGCGGGCCGACGGGAGAATCGTCATCGTCGATCCCTCCGAAGCCGTTGCGGGTGAGGACTTGGCCGCGAACCCCGTGCTGCAGGACGGTGACACCGTGGTGGTCGAGCGGGTTCGGAAGCTCGGCGTGCACGTGATGGGCAAGGTGAAGCAACAGGGACGCTTTGAGGTCAAGACCGGTACTCGACTGTCGCAGGCCATCGCCGTGGCGGGTGGAATCGACCCCAATGCCGACCCGACACGAGTGGCCGTCGTTCGCGGCACCGAGGCGCAGAATGTGGACCTGACAGCCCTCCTGCAAGGGGAGCAGCCGCCGAGCGACCCGCTGCTGCAGGACGGCGACCTGGTGCTGGTGCCCGAGTCGACCCACATGGTCACGATCCTCGGTGCAGTGCGCAAGCCGGGGACTTACCCCTTCAAGCCAGGCGACCGGGTGCTTGATGCCGTGGCCCACAGCGCCGAAGGCTGGCTGACCAAGGACTCCGCCCCGAGCCGGTCAGTGCTTACGCGCCAGATCCCCGAAGGGCGTGCCTGGCAGGTCGTCAACCTGACGGTGGCCAGCAGCCGTGGTGACATCAAACAGAACCCGGAACTGAAGGACGGGGACCTGATCTACGTGCCGGACGCGAAGACCGACCAGGTGCAGAAGGCCCTGTCGACCATCTTCCCGCTGGCGTCTCTGATCAATGTTCTGACCAACTAGGGGCGACTGCGAACTTCGCAGGCTCAGTCGGCGTTTGACTCTAGTGATAGTGAGGGGAGGGGGTACAGTGATGGACGCAAGGCATCGAGGGAGGGTGAGAGAGGTGGACGACCATGCTGGCCGCAGCGATCATCCTATTCCTCTTCCTGTGGCTGTCCCTTGCGGCCCTGGCCCTGAGCGCCTGCATGTTGGCCTCGAAGATCAGCCAGGAGCTGGAGCATCGCCCAGGCCACGCTAGCCGGGAACCAGCCTTGCGGAGAGCGGGGTAGTGAGCCCGAGGAACAGGAAACAGACGAAGGGCCGCCCTGATTGTGGGCGGCCCCGGTTCCTATAAGGGAGAGAAGAGGGTCCTGCGGCGGCGGGAAGCTCTTGCCCGACAGCCTACTTCTTGCGCTTCTTGCCCACTGCCTGGGCGTTCCTCTCGGCTCGCTTGCGTTGCCGGTGTTTCTTCTCGCGCTTGTAGATGAGCCACTGAGCAAGGTATCCGCCGCCGACGAGTCCGCCTCCGAGGATGGGGACGGCGACGAAGATGGAGAGGGTCGGGCTGTCTGCGAGTCGGCCGCCCGTCCACTCGAAGATCTTCAGCAGTAGATAGATGCCCAGGCCCAGGCCGATGACGACGCCCAGGAGCATCCAGCCCATGTGCTTGGCTTCTTTCATTGCAGCGGCGGTCCCTCCAGCATCCGTCCAGGAATGCCATCTGATCCAACCAACGCGGCCCAGTGTATCACAACCGTCGGGACCGTGCAGCCCCCTTTTCTACAGGCCCGATCGGTCGATGGTTACTCTCCCAGGCTCGCCTGTGCCCCCGACAGCCTGCCATAACAGCGCCGGACACCAGGTGCGATGATATCCCATGCAAGACGAACTCGCCGTCGAAACCAGGGGACTGCGCAAGCGCTATGGCCGCCTCACCGCACTCGATGGGCTTGACCTGACCGTCGCCCGCGGGGAGGTCTTTGGTTTCCTCGGCCCCAATGGCGCCGGCAAGAGCACCACGATTCGCCTGCTCCTGGGGTTGCTGCGGCCTACAGCAGGGACAGCTCGCCTGCTCGGTGTTCGTGCCGGGACTGTGCTCTCCCGGGAGGGCGGACGCGTCGGAGCGCTGGTGGAGGAGCCTGCCTTCTACGAGTACCTGTCGGCTCGGCGCAACCTGGAGGTGCTGTCATCGCTCGCCGGGCGCGTCGACGCGCGTCGCATCGACGAAGTCCTCGATCTCGTCGGTCTGCGGGAGCGGCAGCATGACCCGGTGCGCGCCTTCTCCCATGGGATGAAGCAGCGACTTGGGATCGCCCAGGCCCTGGTGCCTCGGCCGCAGCTTCTCATCCTGGATGAGCCTGCCTCCGGGCTCGATCCGCAGGGGCTGGTGGAGATTCGTGACCTGCTCTTGCGGCTCAACCAGGAAGAGGACATGACCGTCTTCCTCTCCAGCCACCTGCTCCATGAGGTCGAGCTGATCTGCACCGACGCGGCGATTGTGAGCAAGGGCAAGATCGTGAAGCGCGGCAAGGTCACCGACCTGCTGTCGGAACCGGAAACGGCCGTCCGAATCGTGGCCGACGACACCGACCGGGCACGCACCATTTTGGAGAACCTGGTCTTCGTGCGGCGCGTCGAGATGGTCGACGGACAGCTCCGCGCAACCTGTAGCCCCGAGGCGATTCCCGACCTCAATGGCGCCCTGGTTCGCGCGGGTCTGCGGGTGTCCCTCCTGAGCCGTGAGCGACTTACCCTGGAAGATCTGTACATGCAACTGATGTCCTGATACGCAGGACCTCCGATGAGGGACGGCGAGATTCATGCGCCTGGTTAGCCTGGTCCGAACCGAGCTATGCAAGATGTTCCGCCAGCGGGGAACCTATGCCGGGTTCGTCTTGCTTGCAGTGTTCATTGGACTTCTGGTGTGGGGAGTGTGGGCCGAAGGGCCGCCGATGGGTGACGTGAGTCGCCGCTTCGGCAGTGACTTCGCCGTCGGCGGCAAGACCGTGAGCGGGCCCTCGATGCCCTACTTCCTGCTCGAGATCCCGCCGGCGGTCGATGTGTTCCTTCCGCTGCTCATCAGCATGATCGCGGGAGGCATCATCGCCAGTGAGGCGCAGCGTGGGACGCTCCGGACGCTCCTCACTCGTCCCGTCCACCGCTGGGCAGTGGTCGTGGGCAAGCTGGCCGCGGCCTTCACCCATGCCGCCGCCATCGTCCTGTTCATGGGGCTGTTCTCGCTGGCGCTGGGCTACGTGGTGTTCGGACGCGGAGACCTGATCGTGATGGACAGGGGACTTCGTATCATCACCGAGCCGCAGGCACTTGGTCGCCTGGGCATCGCGTATGGGCTCACGGTGGTGACCATGTTCTCGGTCGCCGCCCTGGCACTCTTCTGCTCGACGATCTTCGAGCACCCGCTGACCGCCTCTGGCGTGACCGTGGGGTTCCTGATCGTCAGTGCCGCACTGATGGTGATCCCGGCCTTCGACTGGCTGCAGCCCTATCTGCTGACCAGCCATTTCCACGGCTTCAAGAAGGTCTTTGGCTCGACCATCGACTGGCAGGTCATCGGCATTGACCTGTACTACGTGGTGGAGTATACCCTTCTTGCCATTACCGGGACCCTGATGGTGTTCTGCCGGAAAGACATGACGTGTTAGTCCTCCGAGGACATGACTTGCTAGTCCTCCAGCAGTACGGCGTGGCCGGCCCGAATCTTGCACGACACGAAACAGGTGTAGGACCCATGCGAAAAGCGTTCTGTCTGGTGCTGCTTGGCTTGTCCCTGGCGGTCTCAGCCGCTGCGGCTCCCTCTGCGAGCGATATCCTGAACAAGGTACTGTCCCTGAACCGGGGCATCCGCGACTACACGGCAACGGTGACCGTCGACACGAACATGCCGGATCTGGACATCCCCCGGCGCACGGCCAAGGTGTACGTGAAGCTCCCGGACAAGACCTACGTCGAGTCCAACAGCATCGTGGTCATCCCGAAGCGCGCGCTGCTCTTCGGCGATCTGGCCAAGGAGGTACAAAAGGAATCCAAGGTGGTCCTGGCGGGCACCAAGAAGGTCGGCAACACCCCGATCTACTGCCTCAAGCTGATCCCCAAACAGGACACCGGTGCGCCGACGGGCCGTGAGCCCAGGGTCTTGCTGTGGGCTGAGGGCAGCCACTGGACCGTGACGAAGGTCCAGGCGCTCACGGGGACCACTGTGAACGCGACCGTGGAGTTCACGTACCAGCAGGTGCAGGGCTTCTGGATGCCGGCCCGGGTAAACTGCTCCATCCCGAAGGAGACGCTCGGGGCTCGCGCCTCAGGTTCGGTGAACGTGGCCTTCAGCAACCTGCGGGTGAACACCGGTCTGACTGACCAGTTCTTCGCCAAGAAAGAGGCCAGCCGTCGCGGGACCCATCACAGCGGACAGCACTGATCCGAGACGACGCAGGCAAGGAGCTACTCGCCCGTGAGTGAGATACCACAGGGACAAGAGGGGGCCAAAGCGGCGGAGAACCGTGAGCCCCTTGGAGACGAGGCGCCGCAGGTAGAGTCCGACGCTGCGACTCCAGAGCAGGAGGAGGCGCCATCGCCACAGGTGCCTTCCGAGGAGACGCCCTCGGTGGAGTCGCCTGCCTCGGCGCCCCCGCAGTTGCCCTGGGAAGTCACCTCCTTGCCGGCTTCGCTGGGTCGTCCTCTGACCCCGGAGGAGCTGCCGGGTGAGGAACTGCCGCTGGAGGACACAGGGTCTTCGGGCTCGGTCTCCCGTGCACTTCTGGCTGCCTTAGGCCTCCTGGCACTGGCGCTCCTCGCCGTGGGGGCCATGACACTCAAGCTATGGCTGGATCGCAGCGCGGCGCAGAGCAGTCTGCAAGCCGCGGTTGGTGCAATCTCGGCGACCGCCTCCCCGGAGTACGCGGGTACCGTCGTGCCTCGTCTGGATCCCTTGCGCAAAGCGATTGAGGCGGGCAAGTTCGACGAAGCCACCAGCCGTCTGGCGCACCTGGCCGACGGCGTCTCCGGTGGCTCTGCCACAGGTCCCAGTGAGACAGCCCAGGGACCTCTGGGGGTGCCCGGCGGTCTTGAGGGACTGGCCTCCGGTGTCGGCAAGGGAGGTCTCAAGCCCGAAGCAGCGGCGGCAGCACAGCGTGCGCAGGACGAGATTCCGCCCGAGGTGCTCAAGTTCTTCGAGGCACACCGTGACCTCGCCCAGGCCTTTGCGCAGGCGAACATGGCAGGCCTTGAGCTGAAGAAGCGCGGCGGCAACGTGGACCAGCTCCGGAGGATCCGTCAGGGGCTCGTTGAGGCCGCGCGCCTCAAGGATGAAGCTCAGGTGAGACGCCTGCTGACGCAGTTCCGAACCGAATTCGAGGCGCAGGCGCGCAAACTCAGTGGTCAGGCGCAGGGACCCGGCCGGCAGCGCCGTGCCCCTGCGGGTCAGAAGCGTCCGACACAGCCGCCTCGCGAACTCGTGAATCTGGCGCAGCGGGTAGACGGAGCTCTGCGTGCCGCCCAGGCCGAGGGTCGCGATCTACGCGAGCCGATGGAGATCCTGCGCACCGCCAGCGCCGCCGGTCGTGCGGGACGAATGCAGGAGGCCATCCGGGGCTACTCGCGGGCCCTGGCCGCCATCCGCAAGGCCCCCACCTTGCACGGTCAGCCGTCGCTGTTCCAGAACCCGCTGGTATCCATGTTCCTTGGCCTGCTGCAGGTCGAGGACCAGGACTTGGCCGGGGTACTGGACTCCCTGCGGTCCGTCTACACCCAGGCCAAGACGGACCTCTCGACCACGGTCTCCGCCAGCTTCAAAGGCGCTCTCGAGACCCTCACCAAGGTCGGGGCGCGAAGGCAGGCCTTCGGCAAACGGCTGCAGGAGATCAGGGGCGGCAAGGCCCAGCCGGTTGACCGCCAGAAGATCGAGGCCGAGATGCGCCAGCGGGCCGAAGAGGTCCGGGGCGAACTGGGCGACCTGCTCTCCCGGGTGCAGCAGATGAAGCCCGAAGACTTCGCGGCCAACCGCAACAAGCTGGTTGACCAGATCCTCAACGTGGTGTTCCAGCGGCCGACGGCTACACCGGAGAAGCCCGTAACACAGCCCGCAGCCGGCGGCCCCACTCCCACAAAGCCTGCGGTGACGGAGGGTGCCGCACAGGCTGAGCAACGAGTGCGGGATAAGCTGCTGCAATCTGCCGGACCTTACCTGAAGGTGCGCAGCGACCCGGCGCAGAAAGAACTCGCAGACCGGCTGCAGTCGATCTTCAGCCAGGCCCGCACCTTGCTCTCACAGGGCAAGTACGACGAGGCTGAGAGGCTGGCCGACCAGGGCAACGAGTTGCTCAAGCCGGCAGCCGGCCAGGGCGCAACCACGCCCTGAGGCCCCGGCGATAGACACTTCGCGACGCTCTCACAGCAGGGCCGTAGCTTGCTACGGCTCTGCTGCTTTGGCCCGTGTTGACTTTCCCGGCACGAGGGCCCAGTTCGCCGTGGGTAGAGGTTTTATATGCGGGTTGCGATCCTGGGTGCCAGCCACTGGCACGTGTCCATTTACTATCTCCCGGCGCTTCTCAGAGAGGGAACCGAGGTCGTGGCGATCCATGACCCTGACGCCGAGGTCCTGGAGCGCGTTGGAGCCGAGCTTCCCTGCACGCGCTACACCGACTTCCGCGAGTTGCTCGATCGCGAGCAGGTCGACCTGGTTTTTGCGCATGCGCCGCATTCCCATATGCCCGCAATGGCCTCCGAGCTGATCTCTCGTCGTCAGCCCTTCCACATGGAGAAGCCCATGGGCGTCGCCTGGCAGTCGCTCGCGCCCCTGGCTCGGGAAGTGGCTGAGATCAAGCTGTGGAACTCCGTGGCCCTCGTGAGCCGGCACTATGGGGTCATCGAGACTCTGGACCAGATCCGCGCAGCCGGTAACCTCGGCAAGCCCTGTCACTACTACTATCGGCTCTTCGGCGGCGGCCCCGAGCGCTACAAGGACTGGGGCGTAAGCTGGATGCTCGACCCGGCGCTCTCGGGTGGCGGCCCTCTGTTCAACTTCGGCCCGCATGTCGTCGACCTGTTCCAGTATCTCACGGGCGAGCCGGTGGCCCAGGTCCTGTGCTCCAAGAGCCACGAGGTGAGCCACCTGCCGGTGGAGGACCTGGCGACGATCTGGATGCAGACGGCCTCGGGAGTCGTCGGCATCGGTGAGGTCAGCTACACGGTGCCGGAGGGCTATGAGCGGTACTTCTCCTTCACCACCGACACCCTTCACTGGGGCGGCGAGGACCTCGGACAGGGCACCGTCCTGATGCGTGATGGGCAGCATGTGCCCTTCGAGGGCCACAACGCAGACACCGTCTACGATGGCTACGTGCACGATGTGCTGACGCGGTTCAACGCCGGGCAACCCGCCCGGGCAACCATCGTAGACATGCTGCACACTCTACGTGTGCTGTGCGCGGCGCAAGAGTCGAGCAGAGAGGGCGAACTTGTTCAGGTAAGTGCGGCACGTTAGCGACAAAGTTCGTCCAAAACCATAGTTTAGAGCGCTGCGACGGTTGACTTCGTTGGACTGCTGACGTAGACTTTTGGCGCCAAACCATGGGGACCGGGAGTCCGACCTCCTGTCCCTGCGCGCTATACGGGAGGACTGGGTTTCCCATGCCGATTGAAGTAAGTGCACCCGGACGAATCTGCCTGTTCGGGGAGCACCAGGATTTCCTGGGGCTTTCGGTGATTGCGGCCTCCATCGACTTGGACATCCGCATCACCGGTTCTCCGCGCCGGGATTGCATCTTTGCGGTTCGCATGCCCGACCTCACAGGGCGCGAGCCGGATTTCGACCTCTTCTGCGATTCCCAGGAGTTGCCGTACCGCAACAACCGCGACTACCTTCGCTCGGCCACCAACGTTCTGCACCGACTTGGCCTGCCGATGGAGCGCGGCTTTGACTGCGAGATCCGCGGGACGATTCCCATCAACGCCGGCACCTCCAGCTCCTCGGCTCTCACCATCGCCTGGCTTGCCTTTCTGCTGTACTCTCAGCGGGGACAGCTTCAGGAGAGCCCCTCGCAGATTGCTCACCTTGGGTACCAGGCCGAGGTCCGCGAGTTCAACGAGCCGGGCGGGATGATGGACCACTACACCTCGGCCGTCGGTGGACTGCTGTACATCGACTGCGGGGAGCCCGTCACCATCAGCCAGTTGGACGCTCACCTCGACGGCTTTGTGCTCGGCAACAGCCTGGTGCCCAAGAACACCACCGGGGTCCTGCGGGAGTCTCGTGTCGCGACCAACGCGGGCATTGACCTTCTGTGCAAGCACATCCCCGACTTCGACTTCAAGAGCACGCCACGTGAGCAGGCCGAGGAGTTCTACGGGCTGATGGAGCCGCGCATCCAGCGGCGCATCAAGGCCCACTTCATCAACCGCGACCTGTGCCAGGAGGCGCGTCAGATGCTTGCCTCCGGACAGGTCGACGAGCAGCGCCTCGGCGAGATGCTCTACGAGCACCAGGTACAGTTGCGCGACGGCATCGGCGTCAGCCATCAGAAGCTGGATCAACTGGTCGAGGCGGCGATGGAGGCCGGTGCTCTCGGTGGCAAGCTCAACGGTTCGGGCTGCGGCGGAGCGATGTTTGCCTACGCACCCGGTCGGCAGGAGGAAGTTGCCGAGGCCATCAACCGCGCCGGCGGCAAGGCTCACATCATCAACCTGCGCGAGGGCGTATCGGTGCGTGAGTGGTAGGCCGGTTGCGGCAAGCCAACAACTGAGACAAACACGAAGGGCCGGCAGCGATTGCCGGCCCTTTCCGCGCGTTAGGAACCTGACACGAGGTGTCAGGTCTGAGTGAAGGGTTCATACAGCCGGGGAAGCGTCGGAAGGGTGCTGACGCGCCGTGCCGGCAGGATGACCTCGGTTCCGGGGATGGCCTCGGGGATGTCGGTGACATCCAGGCAGCACTGGTCCATGGAGATGCGGCCGATCAGGGGTGCCTGCTTGCCTGTGATCTGCGCCACCGGAAGATAGCGCTCTCGGCCCTTGCGACCATCACGCAAGCGCAGGAAGGCACGGGCGCAGAAGCGCAGGTGATTGGCCGCGGACTCCGGCACGATGCCCAGACCGTGCGAGAAGCCGACCGGCACCGTTGCCACGCGGGTCTGCCGAGCACAGGTGAAATCGCCCCCGTAGCCGACCTTGCTTCCCTTCTCCAACGTGTGCGCCGAGACGATGTGGCTGCGAAGTTCAAAGGTGTCGCGTAGCTGGAGGCCGCGGTTCTGGGCGGGGAGGTTGTCCGGGTACTGACCGTAGAGCAGTGTGCCGATGCGCACCATGTCGAAGTGATGCGCGGGCTCGGCGAGGAACATCGCGCTCGCCGCCGCATGGAACATCAGCCGTCGCTCGGTGATCTGCCGCAGGCCCTCGAAGAGCATGGCCGCATAGACGCGCAGGCCGCCTCCCCTGTCGACGATGTTCAGCAGGTTCACATGCATCCCAGACCCGGGCGGGCCGAAGTGAGTGTAGACGCCGCCCAGCTCGATCTGCGGCCAGCCCTCGGCCAACTCCACGATGTCCATCAACCCCTCCTGGATCCCCATTCGCCCCAGGCCGAGGTCTTCGTAGGCGTGCATCCGAGCGGTTCTGCCCTGGCGCTGTGCCTCGCGTTGCAGGTCCATGACGTGGGCGGTGCTCGTGACCGTGGCCGTCAGGTCGTGAGCGACAGCGGCCTCGCATTCCTGGGTCAGCGGAGGCATGAAGACGAGGATGGGGCTGCCGATGCCGGCTTCCCGCAGGGCAACACCCTCCTCGACGGTGCTAACGGCAAGCCAACGCGCCCCGGCCTCGATACAGGCCTTCGCAACCGGAATCATCCCGTGCCCGTAGGCGTTGGCCTTCACCACGGCGCACAGGAGGCTTCCCTCGGCGACGTGGTTGAGCACCTGCTGCACGTTGTGGCGGAGGGCGTCAAGATCAACAGCGACGTAGGTAAGCGGCTTCACAATTGCAGGTCAGTCTCCCCTGAGGGTCTGGGTTGGGCCGGGCGTGGTGGAAGGCTCAAGAGCATCTCGGCGGCGAGAACCAGCAGCGCGAGGCCCAGCAGCGGGTACATCAGGTTCGCCTCGGTCAGGATGGGTCGGCGCAGGTACTCCGCCAGTTCTCGCTGCGGAACCACCAGCGCTGACGGCGACTTCAGACGGCGGCGGAGTTCACTCGTGGAGAGCTTGCGCAGGTCGCTTTCGACGGGGCTCAGGTTGGCGGCGAACCGCTCACTCACCTGCTGCGAGCCGGTCTGGTAGGTCACCCGGTACAGCCCGGGAATCGGCGGCGTGTACTGCCACTGCCCCTCGGCCACAGTCACGAGGTCGGTCTGACCGTCCGGGCGCTGGACCCTTGCCGGCCCAGTCGCGCCGGTCGGAACCTTGACGTGCAGTGTCTCCCCGGCCGTCGCCTCGCTCCAACACCGCCTCAGAGGCCCGGCGACATCATAGCACAGATAGTGAACCAGCGGCACGTAGGCGGGTCTGGTCGGCGCATCGGTCCAGCGCGTATCGAGGCTGCTGTTCACCAGGACCACGCGCCGGTCGGAGTGCAGAGTCCCCAGGATTGCCGGGGAGCCGTCTGAGAACCGTGCCAGGACCCGTGCTCGCTCAGCGCCGGGGAGATCTCGCCGCACTCGGAAGGGCAGGTCCATCAGGTTCCCAGCTCGTGGATTCGCGAAGGGCTCCAGCGGTCGGCGCAGCGTGTCCACTTCCGCCAGCGTCAGCGGCTCCTCGGGAGGCGCCTGGACGGTCTTGCCCAGTTGCACCTCGGCGCCCAGGAGTTCGCGGAGTGTCCTCGACGAGAGCGTCGTATCCGGTGCCGCGAACAGGATCAGACCGGGGCGCAGCTCGCCCCGGGGGCTGACCAGAGAGGACGGAAGCTGACCGGGGATATCCGCCAGCACCCACACCTCCATCGGCGGCAGGTCGGCAGGCAGCGGCCAGCGGTACTGCGATACCTCGACACCCGTATCCGCCTCGCCCCCTGGATTAAGGGCCAGGGACAGGTAGCGAGGATCGGAGCGACCAGCGACCACACCCACACGCAGGCGCTCGCGCACGGCAATCACATGGTACGCGACATCGTCCAGCGCCAGCCCGTCGGGTGGCAGCGAGACGGTCACGCCCAGATCGCCGGGGTCTACCGTGGCAAGACGGACCGTGGAGCGACGCTCGCCGGGACCAAGGGCGACGGTCTTTCCGGGCAGCGGTTTGCCCTCCGCCTGCAGGCTCAGCGGCAAGGTCTGCAGGCCCTGGCCCTGCGAGGAGTCTGAGCCCAGGAGGGTCACTTCGAGGTCAACCGGTCGCCCCGGTAGAGGGCAGGGCGTTGCGGTCTGCACCGCCGTGATCGCGTGGTTCGGCGCGGGCGATTGCGGCCCCACCTCGATCACTACGGGTGGCAAAGGCAGCGGTTGCTGAAGCTCCTGGGACAGGTTCGTGGCCTGCAGATCGGTCACTAGGAAGAGCCGTGTCTGTGGGTCACTGAGAGCAATCTCCCGGGTGCGGTTGAGCACCTCTATCAGACGCCCTTGGCTGGCGGTAGGCTGCAGTTCGGACAAGAGCAGCGGGGCCAGACGGACGCCACGCACCGCAGGGCCCAGGAGTCTCAGGTCGGAATCGAGCGCGGCACACTGGACTTCACAGGTCGAGGGAATCTGCTGCAGCAGGCTCTCGAGTGCCCGCCGAGCACGGATCATGCTGGTCTCGCCGCCCTGGCGGTACCCCATGCTGGCCGAGGTGTCGACGGCAATCACTACTCGTCGCTGCGCCGGGAAGAGCTTGGCCAGAGGGCTGGAGCGCACGATCGGCTGGGCCAGGGCGAGACTCAGCAGGACGATCAGCAGCATCCGCAGGAGCAGAAGCAGAAGGTTGCGCAGGCGGGCGAGACGGCTCTGCTGCTGTTGGCCTGCGAGGAGGAACCGCAGAGTCGGGAAGGGCACACGCCGTGGCTTGCGGCGCCCCCACAGGTGCAAGAGTAAGGGGAAGGCCGCGCCAAGGGAGCCCCAGAGCAGCAGCGGATTCAGGAAGGTCATGTGTGGTGTGGATCATGGCTCCGGAGCGGCCCGCCGGAACCGTCCTCCCAGTCAGGCGCCTCCGACGTGCCTGCGGTGCGGCAAGGTGCCGGTCACCACTTCACCGGGGTCTTGGCGAAATCCTCTACCGCAGGAGGGATTGCGCGACTGGGGGCGAAGAACCGAGGCTCAGGAGAACACCCGCCTTCATGCGTGACCGGAAGCTCACTCCCTATCTGTTGGTTGCTCCCGCCGCCGTGGTGTTCGCGGTGTATGTGCTGTATCCGATTGCACATACCTGTGTGCTGAGTGCCTACTCCTGGAGCGCCGTCAACCCTGTGAAGCGATTTGTGGGTTGGCAGAACTACCTGGAACTCGCCGCCGACGCGCACTTCCTCACCGCCCTCAAGAACACGCTGCTGTTCGTCGTCCTCTCCGTCGCGGTGCAGCTACCCGCTGCACTCCTGTTGGCGGTCACGGTCGGTGGCGTCGCGCGCTACCATCGGTTCTTGCGCACGCTGTTCTTTGCGCCCTTCGTGCTGCCCATCGTCGCGGTCGGTTTGATCTGGGTCGGGATCTACAACCCCAGCTTCGGCGCGCTCAACTCGATGCTGGTCCGCCTGAGCCCCGTCTTCGAGAACCACGGTTGGCTCTCCGATCCGCCCTGGGCGGTCATCTACGCGATCATCGCCGTCTCCTGCTGGCGTTTCACCGGCTTCCACATGATGGTGCTGCTCGCGGGGCTGCAGGCGATTCCCGACCATATCTACGAGGCCGCGCGGATTGACGGCGCTGGAGCCTGGCAGGCCTTCCGGTATGTCACGATCCCACTCCTGCGCCGGATCCTTGCCGTCGACGCGCTGCTCATCACGGTGGGGTCGGTGAAGATCTTCGACCTGAACTGGGTCATGACTCAGGGTGGGCCGAACCACGCCTCCGAGGTTCTCGCTACCTATATGTATAGCTCCGGCTTTGTGAACGACCGCATGGGCTACGCGGCGGCCATCGCCACCCTCATGCTCGTCTTGACCTTGCTGGCAACCGTGGTCTATCTGCGGGTGTCCGGGGGAGAGGAGGTCGGTGAGTTGTGAGCAAGCAGGATCGCCCGCAGGTCGTGCAGAGTCCCTCGCAGAGAATCGCGCAGACGCTGGGCACCGGGCTGCTGACTGGGATCGCGCTCGTCATCGTGGCCCCCGTAGTGTGGTCGCTGGTCAACGCCTTCAAGAGCCACGGGGACATCAAGGCGCATCCCTGGGCCTTGCCACAGCACATCGCCTGGCGCAACTTCGGCCTCGCGCTCGAAGGACACATGGGCCGCTATCTACTCAACAGCGTGATCGTGACCGGCATTGCGGTAGTGGTCATCGTGGCGCTGTCGGCGCCTGCGGCCTATGCCTTCGCGCGACTTCAGTTCCGTGGCTCGGGTGTGCTCCTTGGGCTGGTGCTCAGTGGAATGCTGATCCCGGTCCATGCAGTGCTGATTCCGCTGTACCAGTTCAACCCCGGGTCGATTCTGCTGAAGCGTGCCGCCGAAGTCTTTGCCCCTGCGCTGTGGCTGAGTGAGAACTACGGCGACTGGGTGGCAGTGATCGGCCCCTACGTGGCCTTCGGGTTGCCGCTGACTGTGCTGCTGCTTCGAGCCTACTTCATCGGGATCCCGCAGGAGCTCAGTGACGCCGCGCTGATTGACGGCTGCAGCCACTGGCGGATCCTGCGCAGCATCTTCATGCCTGTCGCGAAGCCGGCCGTCGCGACCGTTGCGATCTTCCAGGGCGCGTGGATCTGGAACGAGCTGGTCATGGCGATGGTGTTCATCAACGAGCCTTTGCAGCGCACTCTGACCATCGGCCTGATGAGCTTCCAGGGGGAGCATGCCACGGACTGGGGAGTTGTACTGGCAGGCGTGTTCCTGGCCGTCGTGCCGGTGCTCCTCTTGTACTTCGTTTTCCAGCAGCACATCATCAAGGGGCTGACCGCCGGGGCCGTGAAGTAAGGGCGAGGCATAAGGCGGGGAGAGAGTCTTGGAGCAGCGGAGCCCTTCCCAGTCCGGCGGGAAGGGCTCCAGTGTGTTCGGACGCAGGACAACCGGCCTGTTTGGCAGCTACTCGCTGCGACAGAGACCGACGTACTCGGACAGGGTGTCGAGGTTGCGCTCGAAGTCGTTCATGACTACAAGGTTTTCACGAATCCAGCGCCCCTTCTCGTCCTGCCCCTTGAGTATCTTGGTTACCTTGGGCTCCAGTTCGGAGACCCTCTTTGCCCGCGCCGCGTCGGTCAAGGGTCGCACCTCGTGGTCCCTCAGGTACTGGGCGACGCCCTTAGCGGTGATCTCTTCATACCGCGTGATCGGTGCGGTCGGGTAGAACTTGCCCTTGAAGCTGTAGTGGGTGGGCGTGTCGCTTCCGTCGTAAGTGAGCTTGTAGTCCTTGGTCATGTAGATCGGGCGGTTGGTGCCCAGTTCATAGAAACGAGCCCAGAGTCCCTTGTCGGCGCCGGTGAGCTCGGAGCGCTTGTACCAGGCGATCGCGGCAGGGAAGGGCTTCAGGTACTTCATGTCACCGGTGAAGAGCGTGACCTTGACGAGGGCCGTCAGGACGCCGCCTGATTCACCCGCCGTCGCTGCAGGTGGCTCGAACTTCCGCGCCCAGGAGGGCTTGAGGTCCTTGTCATACTGCTGCGCCCAGACCGGGTGCGGCTCCGGCAGTTGCGTCATGAGGATGAAGTCGCCCGCTCGCACGACGGCGTCGCGGTAGCGCGAGTCGCCGTAGGTGTTGTAGGCGAGGATCATGACATCCACGCAGTCGCAGAAGGTGTTGTCGTTGAAGGTGTAGTTGTTGTCATAGCCGGTGCCCTTGGCCGGGAAGCGCTGCGACCACCCGCCCTTGGTGTCCTGCGCCTTCAGCAGCGCCTCCAGGGCATACAGGGCTGCCTCGTGGATCGCCTTGTGATTGTCGTCGAAGAACTCCGTGAAGTGCGCCGGCCGGTCCGGCTGGAGCAGTCCCATCCCGGGTATCTCGGACTTGATCACCGGCGCCATCAGGCACTTGCCGTCCATCACCATGGCGATGGTACGGCCCACGTTCTCCTTCGTGAACTGCCGGAAGGCGGGCTTGCGGTCTTGCTTGAGTTCGAAGAACGCGCCCCAGTCGTTCTTGGTTACCAGCGGCATCACTGATAGGTTCGGTTTCAGGTCCGTTCCGCGGAACTTGACCTCGGAGGCCGCCAGAACCTTCTCCCAGGGCACCTCCTTGCCGTCCACGTCAAGCCAGGTGTGAGCCGAGCGCCTGTACCCCTGGGGCACAAGGCGCATCTCCAGCCGGTCGATGGCTGCCACGATCTCCTTGACTTGGCGTCGTGCGACCTCCGAATCCAGCATCTGATCCACGGCCATGAGCAGGCGGATAGCATGCTGGGTCGTGTCGTCGTCGAGGGTGGCGCGGTTGCGGCCTTTGGTCAGCGCCGGGTTTTTGCTGTCGCGGTTGCGGCGGTAGAACCAGGTGCGAGCGCCCTGCTCGCTGTGGTCGACGATGTAGTCCCAGCCACCGCATTCGAGCTGCCCGGACACCAGGGACATAGCGACTTCGCAGGCCGCCTCGCGGTACTGGGGATCGTCGGTCCCCTCCCAGGCATGGAGGAAGGAGAAGCCGACACTGGGGCAGCCGGGCGGCTGGATCCAGTTCTGGTCACGGGTCGCGTGGTCTTCGCCCCACTGGTCACTGAGGTCGGCCTTGTAGTGACCCAGGTACCCGCCGCCGACGGCGACTTCGCTGCGCAGGTAGTGAACGGCGCGTGCGATGGCGGTGGTGGCTTGTGCGGCGAGGTCGGCTTGCGCCGGAGCTTGTGCGTCCGCGGCCTGACACTGCACAGAGAGAAACAGGGCGGCAACTGCGAACACCGGCACGATCACCTTCCGCATGGTCTACCCCTTCCCGTCGGCTGGTCGTCACCGTCAGACGCAAGACCTATTCGACGGTTGGCGACGCTGTCCTGCCCTCAGTGACCTTCGCATACGGCGCGCTCAGCTTGCCCTCGCCGGGCGATGCACCTATAATCACCGGCGTTGGGGAGGCGACCTGCCTGGTCGCCGACGGTCCGGTCGCTCGACACAAGGGCGCAAGGGGCCAACGAAACGAAGGAGCCTTTCCATGCTTACCGCCGAGAAGGTCAAACAGTGGGCGAAGGAGTGTGGGGCCGACGTCGTCGGCATTGGTGACATTCAGAGGTTCGAAGGCGCACCCATGCAGTCGGACCCGCGCTACATCTTCCCGGAGGCCAAGTCCATCATCGGCCTGGGCTTCCGCGTCCACCGCGGTCTGTACCGGGGCATTGAGGAGGGCACCTTCTTCGCCGGTCTGCCCTCGATGGGCTATGCCAACATCAACGATGTCTATGCACCCATCGTCCTGCGCGAAGTCGGCGACCTGATCGAAGACAGCGGCCACGAAGCGGTCCTGTACCAGAACACCGCGGTGCGCTATGGCTGCGGAGTGGGCAAGGCTGTAGGCCCCGACCTTCCGCGTCCCGACGTGTTCATGCACTTCCGCATCGCCGCCTACATTTGCGGCATGGGCGAGATCGGCTGGAGCAAGGTGTTCCTGACTCCGGAGTTCGGACCGCGGCAGCGCTTCGCCTTCATCCTTACCGATGCCGCTCTTGATCCCGATCCCCTCATGGAACCGGGTACCCTCTGCGACCGCTGCAAGCTGTGCGTGAAGGACTGCCCGGGCAACGCGATCCCGAAGGACGAGGCAGTGACCGTCAGCATCGCCGGTCAGGAGATCTCCTGGGGCAAGCTCGATGTGGATCGCTGCACCTCGGTATACTGCGGCGGCACCAGGGAGTACGGTCCCTTCCTGACCGAGGAGGTCGCCGACGCCATCGACAAGATCACCACGATGCCTCCGGGCGACGAGCGCGACAAGTTCATCGCCGAGTGGGGCGGCGCCTGGGCCTTCGCCAACCAGCACCTGGCCTACTCCCGCGCCGGTCGCGATAGCTACCACCATCCGGCAACCTGCTGCGGTGCTCGAGGCTGCCAGCGGGCCTGCTTCATCCACCTCGAGGAGCAGGGCAAGCTGGGGAACAAGTTCGAGCTACCCTTCCGGATTCGCAAGCCCTGGCGGCTGAGTAGGTAGGGGCCTTCAGAGCCACAGTCAGTAACTGTCATGCGCACGCAGGGGCGAGTCTCGCGAGGACTCGCCCCGACTGATTCTCCAGGGCAGGGAAGTGACTTGCGGCGGCGAAATCCCCGGCTGGTTGCCGACCTGTCAGGTCCGGCAGGCTGCGGCGGTCTCGATACTGCGTCCTTCAACGCCTTCGCGCGACACGGAAAGAGGTCCATGTCATGTATGCCCTTCGACCACCCTATGTGATGATCCTCGATGAGGTGATGGCCGACCCGACGATGCGGGCCCGAGCCGAGAGGATTCTGGCGGCGGTCCCGAGCGATACTCCGGTGGAAGTCGTGAGCCTGGAGGAGCTGCCGGCAGCGGCTCAGGCTCGGAACTGGGGGAGCGACCGGCGCCGACAGGGGATGAATCCCCCGGGCGATCCGGCGCTATTCCTCGGCGTCATGCGCTGGGACGGCAAGCTCCAGGAGCACATGGAGCGCGTCAGGAGTGTTTGGCCCAAGCCGACAGGCCCCTGGCGTGCAGCGCTCGGCTACGATGCCTTCGTGTGGTTTGACTCGAGCATGGGCAAGATCGCGCCCTGCAACGACCATATCTGCCGACCGGCCTGGCGTGTGCACCTCATCAACGGGTGCCCACACAAGTGCTTCTACTGCGGCCTGGGCGGGATCATCACCGCCATGATGAACGTCGAGGACTACGTTGACCACCTGGCCGAGCTCGCCCGGCTCAACCCCTGGGAGAAGACCTTCCTGTACGAGGACGACTCCGAGGCCCTCTGCCTGGAGCCCGAGTACGGCGCGGTTGAGGCCATCGCTCGCTACATGGCCACCACGGAAGACCGCTACCTCCTGATCCACACCAAGAGCGCCAACGTGGACTTCCTGGAGCACATACCTGAGGAGGCGCGGCGGCGCATCATCATCGTCTGGAGCCTCACCGGACGCACGCAGAGCACGAAGCTCGAAGCCGAGTCCGGCACCATGGAAGAGCGCATCGAGGCGGCCCGCAAGTGCCACGAATGGGGAGTCTGCACCCGCTACAAGTTCAAGCCCATTGTGCCGGTGAAGGGTTGGCGCGAGGAGATCGCCGAGATGACGAAGCTCGCCCTGGAGCGCAGTCATCCCGACCTGATCGCCCTCTTCACCCTCTGCTGGATGGACTATGCGGACCTGATCAAGCTGTGCGATCCGGAGCTCCTCGACCCGGTCTATCTGGCGGCCGCTCGCGACGCCGCCGAGAGCATGAAGGACACGAAGGTGCGTCCCTTCCCCGACTGGGTGCGCAAGGAGATCTACGAGTTCTGTCTGGACGAGATCCGGCGCTACGACCAGGACCTCCCCGTGGTCATCTGCACGGAGAATGTTGATATGTGGCGCGAGTTCGGCCCTCGGCTGAACTGCCGCCCGGACAACTATGTGTGCGGCTGCGGCCCACAGGCGACGCCGTGGCTCAAGCATCTACCGGAGAGTCCCTGGGCCATCTGCAAGCCCGTGGGTATCGAGGGCTACCCGGCACCGTACTAGCACTCTCACGACTCGGGCAGGGGTTCGATCCGTCGGCCCTTCGAAAGGATGGAGGCAACCATGGAGACACTGAACATCGGGATCATTGGTTCCGGATTCGTGGCGGAGATCCACGCGGAGAGCATCCGGCGGTTCGTACCGAGGGCCCGGGTCGTGGCCTGTGCCTCGCCCACCGGTGATCATGCTGCGACCTTCGCCTCGCGCCACCAGCTTCCCCACAGCTTCACCGACTACCGGGCGATGCTGGAGCTGCCCGAGGTGGACGTGGTGATGCTGTGCGCACCGAACTACCTGCACCGCCAGATGTGCTGCGACGCCGCCGAGGCGCACAAGCACATCATCTGCGAGAAGCCACTCGCACGCACGTTGGCCGACGCTGACCAGATGATCGAGACCTGCAAGCGCGAGGGTGTGCAGTTGATGTACGCCGAGGAGCTGTGCTTCACGCCCAAGTACGTGCGGGCCAAGGAGGTCTGCGACAGTGGCGCACTGGGCAAGCTGTTCCGGATCAAGCAATGCGAGAAGCATGACGGCCCGCACATGCCGTGGTTTTGGGATGTAGAGCGATCGGGCGGCGGCGTGACACTCGACATGGGCTGCCATGCCTTCGAGTACTTCCGCTGGATGCTGGGCAAGCCGGCGGTGAAGAGCGTCTGGGCGGACATGGACGTCTTCGTGCACGGCGAGCGCACCCGCGGCGACGATGACTCGCTGATCGTCGTGGAGTTCGAGGGCGGCTGCCGGGGTGTGGCCGAGGAGTCCTGGGCCAAGCCCGGCGGCATGGACGACCGCATCGAGCTGTACGGCTCCGAGGGCGTGATCCTGTGCGACCTACTCCACGGCAGCGCCTTCCAGACCTACAGCAAGCGGGGCTATGACTATGCCGTGGAGAAGGCGGGCTCGACGGCCGGCTGGAGCTTCACGATGTATGCCGAAAGCTGGAATTACGGCTTTCCACAGGAGGTCGAGCACTTTGTGGACAGTGTGTTGGAGGGCAAGCCCGCTCTTGAGACGGGCGAAGACGGTCGCGAGGTTCTGAAGATCATCTACGCCGCCTACGCGAGCGCGGCGACAGGCCGCCGCATCGACTGGCCCTACGACCCGCCGGTCTGGGCGTACAGCCCCATCCACTGCTGGAAGCCGTGGTTGTCGCCCGACTGCCCAGATGAGCTCAGGATGGAGGACCAGTGAGCGGAGTGCGGAACGCCGTCACCGTGTGGCGTCTCCTACCATCTCGCCGACAGCAGCCGCGAGGTACTGGACGCGAGGCGACCGGGGTCGGGCCCATGGCCCTGGATGAATGGCCGGTTCTGCGGGCCCCTGGGCCCCAGCGAGCCGCAGCGTCCCCGCCCAGTCACCGTCCCCGGAGCCGTCCAGCTGCCGGGCGGCAAGGGACGCGGGGCCGGACGTCTGGCCCGCTCAGAGGCTGATGGGTATATGGTGTGGCGGAGGGCCGTCAGGCCTTGCAGGCAGGCGCGACGGTACTACAGTGGATGCACTGGTGGCGGCATCCTCGGACCCGGCTGCACTCCCGAAGGGGTATGCAGACCATGTGCACGACAGCGGTCTTCCCTGACACCAACCTCTTCCTCCACTCCAGCCGGGTCTTCGACCAGCTCCCTTGATCCGAGGCCCTGGCGGTGGGGCCAGTCCTCCTCGTACCTAAGGAGAAGTCCCCTGCGAGGAAGTTACCCCCCGCAGGGGAGTGAAGGGGTCACTCCTGTTCCTCTTCCTCGGACTGCCTGCTCGGTTCGACCAGGATCAAGTCGTAGGTCTTTCCCGTGGGCGCGGGCATGAAGTCGAGCTTGACGGAGAAGCCGGGGCGCTTCTTGAGTGGGAAGGCAACGCCTGTCCTCTCCTACTCGTACCCGGCAAACTCCTGACCAGGCTCTATGTTCGGGAACTGCGCCACCGACGTCTGGTACTCGTCGATCACCTTGGCTACCGGGGCGAGCATCCATCCCATGTCCATGTTCAGCTCCCACAGGTTCACCGTTTCCTGAGGGTCGCTGCTGAGATCGAACATCAGAGGCATGTAAGGTTCGACGATAGGCTGGTCGATGCCTTCGGCGTACCTGAGGATGACCTTGACCGTGTGCCATTTCACGGACATCAGTTTGCCATCGGGGCCGAAGAGCATCACCGCATCGCGCCCGGAACCAGCGCTCTTGCCAATGAGCAGAGCGGACGCATCCACCCCATCAATCGGACGATCGGATGGCACGCGACTTGACTCTCCGACCAGACCCGCGAGCGTCGGAAGCCAGTCGGCAGCGTGCAGCATCTCCCCGGTGACCACGCCCGCAGGGATCTTCCCTGGCCAGCGAACCATAGCCGGAACCCGGTAGCTGCCCTCAAAGGGAGGCGTGAAGAAGTGGCCGCGCCAAGGCCCGCTTGATCCGCCGCCTTCGGCCACCCGGCAAGCTCCGTTGTCGCTGCTGAGTACAACTATCGTGTTGTCCTCTATACCGGCCGCTGTGATCGCGTCGAGGATCTGCCCGACTCGAAAGTCCATCTCGCCGATGATGTCAGCGTACACGCCACCGCGTTGGGGCGACTTGAACGCGAAATCCGGGTGCGCCACCATTGGTGGGTGAACCTGTGTTAGCCCGACGTACACGAGAAATGGCTTTTCGTTCTGAGAGGCCTGGCGTCTGATGTAATCCACAGTGCGCTCAGTGATGCTCTCGTCCATTAGGCGCTTCGTCTCCAACACAAACTCGCCGACTGGCTTGGAGGGTGCTCCCTTGCGTCCCTCCCAGACTTGTGGCGCGGGTAACCCCGTCGCCTTGAAGAGAGGATACCTGGAGTAGCCGGCCTCGTCGGACGAGTTCAGGATTCCCCACCACTCATCAAAGCCCTGGTCGGTGGGCATGCGTCCCGGAACATTGCCGACATGCCACTTGCCATAGAGTGCGGTGGCGTATCCGCCGTCGGACAGCAGCTCAGCGATGGTGTATTCCCAAGGCGCTAGACCCATATTGCCTTCGCCGGGGGCCGGCACTCTCCAGTTGCCGGTGCGAACGCAGTAGCGCCCAGAGAGGATGGCCGAACGCGTCGGCGTGCACTGTGATTCGACGTTGTAGTTGCTGAATCGAATTCCCTGAGCAGCCAGTGCGTCGATGCGTGGTGTCGGGACCTGACCACCGTAGACGCCAAGATCCCCCCAACCAACGTTGTCCGCCAGTATGAAGACGATATTGGGCTTCTTCTGCTCCTCGGGTGCGTCAGCTCCTGTTGCCGGCGTGGTAGTCATTGCTGCCTCGCCGGGGATGCTTCCTGCATCGGCCCAGGTGCCGGCCTGGTCTTCCATAGTACCTTCCTCCCGATCATTGAGAGTTCCTCTCCAACGGATAGCCCAACGCTATCTCCGCGAGCATCACGTCCCTAAGCCTGGGTCTGATGCCTCCTCTCTCAAGCTCATGACCTGCCCCCATTAGTGGTGCCACTTCCTAAGTCAGTTTCTGCGGGGTGATCACCAGTTGCTCTCCACCTTCGGCGGCTGTGCTACACTTCCTGCTGCCGGCCCGGAGGATAGGGCAACGCGGGAGTGCGACCCGAGCGCCGCGGCCGGTGACGGCACGGATGGGGCAGGGCATCGAGACAGTGGCCGGAAGAGCGATGTCGGAGAGGGTCACGCGGGGACTGAAGGAGCCCACGGGGAGCACGAAGCCGGCCGCGAAGGCGGAGTGGGCCCGCGAAGTCATCGCGCGCACGGACGCTCTGCTGCCCGAGGAGCAGCGACGCGCCATCGTGGAGCTGTGCCGCTGTCGCGAATCGCAGGCCGGGATCGAGCATGGCTGCCGCGGGACCTCTACCGGTCGCGGTTCGAGGAACTGAAGGCCATGATGGAGCAGGGCGTGCCACGACCGGAGACATACCACTCCGGCGGGGGCGGCTGGAAGTACGAAGGCTATCATTTCAAGGACACGGGGCACCTGGGGGTCTATCCGGACCGCAACCCGAAGTTGGACGACCCGGAGGTGCAGGCGCGCGTCAGGGCGCTGGGGCTGCAGCACATGGAGTGACTCGGGCTGCGATCGACCAGCGGCGCCCCGGACCGGCGATAGTGCGGCGAAGCCCGATAGTCTCGCGCGCTGTCAACGTCGGAGGTGCGGGGGAAGTGACCTGAGTAGGCATCACAAGTCGAGATAGCAGATCCGCGACTCCGGATGGGACTCCCAGGCAATCGCGGGTCCCTCCAGGGCGAACCCGAACTTGCGAAAGGCAGAGAAGGAAGGGATCCAGTCCGCCGCTTCTTGAGGCGGCCGGGGATCCACATAGGCCTCGATCCGCTTGTAGCCCCGCTGCTTGCAGAAGCTGATCGCTTCACCGATCATGCTCGAGGCGATGCCCCGGTTCGTGAAGTCGTGGTGCACCATCACACAAGAGATGACCATCGTCGTCTCCAGGTCATCTCCCTGCACGCCCCTTGGCATGCCGATGCGGCGAGCGAAGTCCTTCGGCATGTATATCAGCTGCCCGACGATCTTGTCCCCGGCTCTGGCGAGCAGGCCGATACTGCCCACGCGATCGAAGATGACCGACCACATGTCGCACTGGAACTTGCGACGGAGGATGCCTGACATGCAGCAGTAGTAGCCGTCAGCAAACCCATGCAGGACCTCCTCCCTGGTGATGTGCGCAAGAGCATAGCTCATTCGCCTTCGGCCTCCAGCATGCTCTGGATCAGGCGCCGGACCTCGTCAAGATGGACGGGCCACCTGTCGAGAAGCACTCTCTGCCCATTCACGAAGACGTTGCTGTACAGGTTGCCGGGGCGCAAGCCGCTCCGGTACTCCCGGATCAGTGAGGCAAGGTGGCCTGGAAGGCCCGCCATGTCGTCGTCAATGTCCCATATGTTCAGCACGCGGCAACTGACGCCGAACTCCCGGCAGACGTCGCCGATGGTCCCGCTGTCGCGATCAGCCATGCAGAAGGGGTTGACGAGAAGCTCCACCTGAACGCCCATGGCGATCACCTTCTCTTCGAGGTTGACTTCTCCTGCTCTGATGTCCGGAAGGTTCTGAGGGTCATCTACGCGGCTTACGAGAGCGCCGCCGCATCGAAGGGGTGCCCGCTACGCCGAAGGAGAAGACGCCCTTCGACCTGCGGCAAGCGCAGAGCACGCCGGCCCTTAGCAGGTCGCTGCGCTCGTGCGATACGGCCAGAGGTTCGCCATTCTACGGAGGATTGGGGTCAGACCGATGGGTCAGCAGTGGTATCAGACGCTCTTTGCCAACTACGCACGACAGTATGATGAGGAAGTCTACACAACGGGCACACAGGGCGAGGTCGACTTCCTCGAACAGGAGCTGGAGCACGACCGCACGCGGACCATCCTGGACATCGGCTGTGGCACGGGCCGCCATGACCTCGAGTTGGCCACCCGCGGCTACCAGGTGACCGGAGTGGACTTGTCGGCGGCTCAACTGGCGCGGGCTCGGGAGAAGGCTGTCGCGGCGGGAGTCTCGGTGGACTTCCGCCAGGGTGACGCTCGCGAGCTCGACTTCGTTGACGCCTTCGATCTGGTCATGATGATCTGTGAGGGCGGCTTCTGCCTCATGGAGACCGACGAGATGAACTACCGCATCCTGCAGGGGGCGTGCCGTGCGGTGAAGCCCGGTGGGAAGCTGTTGCTGACCACCCTCAATGCCCTCTTCCCACTGGCCCGCGCGGTTCGACCGGCGGACAGTGGCGAGGGCGATGAGCTCGCAGCTGGAGCCTTCGACCTGACGACCTTCCGCTCGCGGTTTCACTTCGAGTTCAGCGATGACGATGGCGTGGCGCAAACGATTGACTGCAACGAGCGGTTCTATGCGCCCAGTGAGATGCGGTGGATGCTGGAGACCCTGGGCATGGCCGACCCTGGGATCTACGCCTGCGAGCTTGGGCACTTCAGTCGCGACCGGGCCCCGGGCTTCGAGGACTTCGAGCTGCTGGTGATCGCCCGCAAGCCCTAGGGTCGCACTCGTCGAAAGGCAAGACGCCTGGAAGCGCTGCACCGGCTACGACACAGCGCTCCCCGTCCCGTGCCGGGGATCAAGGGTTGCCTGAGAGTGTGAGCGTGGAGAAGGCGGGCTGGTGACCCGATGAAGGGGACAGCCGCTGGTGTCCGGACTCCGCGTTACTTCGGGGCCTCGTAGACGAGGACATCCTGCTCCAGGTGGTTGCCCAGGCTGTCCTTGGCCATCTCCAGGTCATAGCGCGTCTGGAGGTTGAGCCAGAACGGCTCGCTGGTCCCGAAGAAGCGCGACAGGCGAAGCGCCGTATCTGCGGTAATGGCACGCTTGCCGTGTACGATCTCATTGATGCGCCGTGGCGGCACCCCAAGGCTCTTCGCCAGCCGGTACTGGCTGATGCCCAGAGGGATCAGGAAATCCCCGCTCAAGACCTCACCCGGATGGACCGGGGGCAACAGGGCTCGCATCGTCGTTCGCCCCTTAGTGGTAGTCTGTGATCTCGACATCGTACGCGTCACCCTTCCGCCAGACGAAACACCCCCGCCACTGGTCACTGATTCGGATGCTGTGCTGCCCCTGACGGTCGCCGGATAGCTTCTCGAGCTTGTTGCCTGGTGGTATGCGCAGGTCTGCAAGGTCGGTGGCGGCGTGGAGCATCGCCAGTTTGCGCAGCGAAGTGCGAAGCACCGCCTCGGGCAGTCTCCGCGGCCGCAGCCGACGAAACAGCATCTCTGTGTCCCGGTCACGGAAGCTGCGTATCATCGTAGCCCATAGTAACGCGGCGCGTTATTAACGTCAAGCGTTATGGGCTGCGGTCCCTGTGCGGGTTCGTGGGCGGGCCACAGGTCTGGGGCCTCTGGTCGCTCTCAACCTCGGCAGGATAGCCGCGAAGGAGCCAGCCCTGCGCCGCGCGAAAAGTCAAGGGAACCCTCACGAAGACAGGTGGTGGGGCGCATGCGGAGTTCGGCGGAGCAGAATCGGCAGTACTTCCGGCAGGCCTATGAGAGTGGGCGGCATGGATGGGGCGCTGAGCCCGCGCTACAGGTCCTGCGGAATCTGGAGCTCCTCGGCCCGACGGCGGAGTCGCGACGCCTACTTGATCTCGGTTGCGGAGAGGGTCGGCACTGCCTGCCCGGTGCGCAGAGGGGCTTTGCGCCCGTCGGCGTGGATTACGAAGCGGGAGCCATTCGTCGCGCCAGAGCCCGGGCACGTGTAGCCGGATTCGAGGCGGCGATCAGCTTCCTGGTGGCCGATATCTTCGACTTGCCCTTCCGCGTCGCCACCTTCGATGTGGTCCTCGACTACGGCTGCCTGCACCATCAGCGAAAGTCCGATTGGCCGCGCTACCTGTCCTCCCTGCGGTGGGTCCTCAGGCCCGGCGGTCACCTCCTCCTCAGCACCTTCAGCACCCATTTCCGAACCTATGGCCCTCAGGAACGGTCATGGCATCTGGCGCATGGAGCTTACCGGCGGTTCTTCACGGCCGACGATCTACACGGGCTCTTCGACAGGGACTTCGAGTTCCTCAGCCTCGAAGAGGAGCGCGACGAGCAGCGCGGCTTCTGGCACGCCCTGCTAAGGCGCTGGTAGCATGCTCGTCGCTGGGAGGCCGATGATTGGC